>JAUNJM010000057.1 GCA_030533265.1 Ruminococcus sp.
TCCCGACCATGAAGAGTCTGGATTGATAAATTAATATTGTTACTATAACCCAAGATATTTTATATGTCTTGGGTTATTTAATAGGATAAATCCCCCAAAATAAGAAAAACGGGTATTGACAAAACCAAAAGTATAAGTTATAATAATTTTACTACCATATGAGTATGTGAGGGACAAGCCCTGTGATCATACACCAACCTACCAAATTGGCAAGGTGGTAATGCTTGAACGATGGTGTGTGTAATTTGAATTATATCATGCTCATCGTAACGTGGGTGTGATTGTTTTTTACCTCTCTTATGGTAGTAAACCTGAAGGGAGGATTTTTTATGTCAAGAATTAAAAAGCTGTTATCATCTTATGAGGGGAGAATATATGTGTATCTTCACGATAACAGTATTGCACAACAGTTTATGATTGATGCAGAAAAAGAAGGTTTTAAATTCTGTGATGGAGAAAAACCAACACAGAGGATACCGGCAAATATTATGGCTGTAAATCGTGATAATACCATAAATTATGTTGGGACTAATGGTCGTATTGCATATCAGGTATCAAACAAAACAGGTGACCAAACACTTATAAAAATCGACTATCGTAATATTGTGATTAGTATGGGTGAAGAATAACGTAAAAAATTAATTGTGTGTCCAATCTGTACAAAACAGGGATGAATTCTTTGTATAACTCTCAATAGGGTTCTTCTTTAAATTTGTGTGTTGAAAAACAACTGTAAATGTGATATTATAATACCTGAAGTGTCAGACAAATAATATTTGCTTGCATATTAATTCAATGGACAAGATGATTTATGAAAGAATTTTAAGGAGCATTGTGACATGAAAAAACCAAAAATCAGATATATCAGGTTTGGTAAAAAAGACCTTGCAATGTTACTTTTTATTCTGTTGACGGTTTCCTGTGCAATAATATCGGTCGTTATGTTGCAGGATGCCTACGATTCAGATATTTTGAATGCCACAACAGACCTATCATCTTTGTCAGACAGCAGTATGAGTAGTACTAAGACAACGACCACAAAGAAACTAACAAGCAAAATTTCAAAGAAAACTACAATGATGACTTCAAAAACGAAAAAATCATCAAGAACGGTTAGAACGACAACACAGACTCAGCCTAAAGCTTTGCGTTCGGTTTATATCAATATTGCAACGGCTGAGGAAATCTCAGATTGTTTGAACATCGAATTTGCATTGGCAGAAAGGATAGTCGATATGCGAAATAAGATACATTTTTTCAGTAATTCTCTGGAACTGTTGATGGTCAACGGATTCTCGGAAAGCATGCACGAAAGGTTGAAAGACTATATTATCCTGTAAGGTTGCGTAAACACGCAACCTATATTTTTTTACAAAATAAAGCCGTGATTCTTTGATTGAATTCACGGCTGTTTATAATTGCATATTTACTTTGTCAGTTCTGCCAGAGATATATTCGCAAAAAAATCGGTTGTTAGCTCGTTATATTTTTGCCACATCGGCAGAGTGCGACATTTATCAGAACGCTTACATTTATCAGCGTTGCAGTGAAGACAGGCAACAGGTGCAAGGCTACCCTCAGTGAGCGTCAGAATTTCATATATAGTGTATTCTTCGGGAGTGCGACTCAACCTGTAACCGCCACCTTTTCCACTTACTCCGTCAACAATTTTGCCCTTTATCAGTACAGGCATTATCTGTTCAAGGTATTTAAGCGAAATACCCTGTCGTGCGGAGATTTCTTTCATAGGTGTATATTTGTCTTGATCCTGCTGTGCAAGGTCTATCAGTACACGGAGTGCGTAACGCCCTCTGGTTGTTATCATTTAATTGCCTCCTGTCTGCATTAATCCTCAGCAAATAAGGACGTTGAAAGGTATCTGTCACCTGTGTCAGGAAGAAGTACGACGATGTTTTTCCCTGCATTTTCAGGACGCTTGGCAAGCTCGATAGCCGCCCACATTGCTGCACCACTTGAAATTCCTACGAGAACGCCTTCTTTTCTGCCTATAATCCGACCTGTAGCAAAAGCATCCTCGTTATCAACTGCAATTATTTCATCATAAATTTCCGTATTGAGCACTTCTGGAACGAATCCTGCACCTATTCCCTGAATTTCATGTGATCCTGGGAAACCGGTTGAAAGAACGGCACTGGATTTTGGCTCAACAGCAACTATTTTTATATTCTGTTTTTTTTCTTTCAGATATTCACCGACACCCGTAATAGTTCCACCGGTTCCTACGCCTGCAACAAAAATATCGACTTTTCCGTCAGTGTCATTCCATATCTCCGGGCCGGTAGTAGATTTATGTGCGTAAGGATTTGCAGGGTTTACAAATTGTCCGGGGATAAAGCTGTCAGGTATTTCCTTTGCAAGCTCCTCTGCCTTTGTGATAGCACCTGTCATACCCTTTGCTCCATCGGAGAGAACAAGCTCTGCACCATATGCCTTCATTAACTGCCTACGCTCTATGGACATTGTTTCCGGCATGACGATAATTATTCTGTAACCACGTGCTGCTGCAACAGAAGCAAGACCTATGCCTGTGTTGCCACTTGTTGGTTCTATTATGACACTGTCTGGTTTTAATATGCCTCGTTGTTCTGCATCGTCAATCATCGCCTTTGCAACACGGTCTTTTGATGAGCCTGCCGGGTTGAAAAATTCAAGTTTTGCAAGAATTTTAGCTTTTAGTTGAAACTCCTTTTCAATATTCGTAAATTCCATCAGGGGAGTGTGTCCGATAAGTTCATCTGCTGATTTAAAAATTTTCATAGCAATGTTCCTTTTTCTTATTTATGTTATATTAACTATCTCTTATCACTTATTAACATACTAATTTAATAGGCTAATGTATTGTAACACATATTACCTATCTTGTCAATAGGTTTTTAGAATTTCTGAAGGTGGAATTGTAGGATTACAATAGATGTGTGACAGTTTAGATAGGGGGATTGAATTTGTCTGTCGGGAGTGGTATAATAAAATAACAAAATCAGTTTAACGGAGTGGCTTTAAGCTATATGAACATCATAAAATCAATACGCAATCTGACACGCCTTGAAAGAGTTATCTGGCTTGGCTCTATGGCTGTTATTTTTATATCGGCTGTTATTTTCCCTGAGCCCGATTGGTTATCGGTTATCACTTCTCTGGTGGGAGCAACGGCACTTATTTTTGTTGGAAAAGGTGACCCGATGGGTCAGCTTATTACAATTATTTTCGGAATTCTGTATGCTGTTGTATCGTGGAAACTTTGCTATTACGGCGAAATGATTACTTATCTCGGTATGACAGCTCCGACAGCATTATGGGCACTTATTACCTGGTTTAAAAATCCTTATTCCAAACGAGAGGTAAGGGTTGCAGATATGACACCAAAAAGATGGATGCTGTTGATTACAGCTACAGTTGTTGCAACGGTTATAATGTTCTATGTTCTTCGCTACTTCGGAACAGCCAATCTTGTCGTAAGCACAGTTTCGATTACCACAAGCTTTATGGCGTCAATGCTGACCGTTTTACGCAGTCCTTATTATGCACTTTTCTATTCGGCAAACGACATTGTTCTTATTATTCTGTGGGTGCTTGCATTAATGACTGATATAGGCTATCTGCCGATGGTACTATGCTTTGTGGTATTTTTAATCAATGATATATACGGATTCTGTAATTGGCGTAGAATAAAGAAACATCAGAAAGAATATATTGAACCTATTATAGAATGGGCAAGAAATAATAGATAACAACGATGTTTTGAAAAATTATACGACTATTTTTATCATATCTTAAAGATAGGATAAAGCTTTGCTAAATATTTTGAACTTTTAAACTTTTTTCGTAATTATGATTCACGGTGAAATTTTTATATCAGAGTTGTTTTACAAAACAAGGGAAAAGTTAATGTTATAATGATACTTAAATGTTTAATTGGTAAAATATAATAACTTAGCTGAATATTTTTGTGCATTTGCACAAAAAAGACGAGTAAAACGTTTAAGTTAATTGACTTTTTGAAAAAAAAGAGTTAAAATATTAGATACGTGAATAGATGTAATTATAAACTTTTATAAAAAGGAGTGTTAAGCAATAAAGTAGTCAATACTTTGTAGACACAAAAAAGAATCAAGCTGCCAGATCAAT
>JAUNJM010000023.1 GCA_030533265.1 Ruminococcus sp.
AATTATACCACCTGTTTTTAGATATAAAACCTGATCTGGTGATGATTTTATTTTGATCTTAGGCAATTTATTATGATTTATAGGCTTGTTCATTTTTTATATAACCCTTTCTTTTAAATCCGGCTTGTCAACAATAATTATATAATTATTTTATTTTTTTGTCAAGCAATGTCGATAACCGGAAAGCAAACAGAAAGTTGCACAAAATGGATAGCAATAATTTGTGCAATATTTTAAAGTTGAATTTTTCAAAACTATTGACAAACACAATATGTGGTGGTATAATGATATACATAGCACAAGCTATGACAGTTTGAGGAATAATATATATACAAAACCAAAAGGAGGAAAAGGAAATGGTAGATGTAAAAGTAATTAATGGTGAGCTTTCTAAGGCTGAAATTGACGCATACATAACAAGAGCTAAGGAGCTTTATCCGGACAAGAATATTGAAGGAATGGAAATTTCGGTTGACGGTGATTATGTTGACATCAAATATAATTTTGCAGACGTTCCGTTCCAGAGAATTCGCAGAATCACAGGTTATCTTGTTGGAACTGTTGACAGATTCAACAATGCTAAAAGATCAGAGGTTGAGGACAGAGTTAAGCATAGCATACTCAACTGATTTTAAGTAAAAATATTCAAGGGTGAATCGGTTTTACGGTTCACCCTTTTTGTTATGCAATGACTGATATGACTTTTTTGTAGATGTGTTTAAGGAAAAGTATAGAGCAGACAAATGAAGCTATTTCAGAAATCGGGAAAGCCCACCAGATGTAATCGACGTTGGAATAGTGGGTCAGATTTGCGATGATAAATCCTGCAGGAAGAAGTACAACAAGCTGTCTTGTTATAGAGATGAGCATGGAGAATACACCGTGTCCGAGAGCCTGGAGAGAAGCACTTGTGATGATTCCAAAGCCTGCAAAAATAAAGCTCAGACTGATAATTCTCATGGCAGTTGATCCCATAGATAGCATATTATCCGATGCGTCAAACATTTTAAGCATAACATCAGGGATAAGTTGCATAAGTGTGATGCCTAAAATCATGATAGTGATTGCATAAATAGCTCCATATCTTATGGTAGAAGTCATACGTTTCCTTTTTCTCGCACCGTAGTTGTAGGAAAGTATCGGAATAAGTCCGTTTGTAAGACCGAAAACAGGCATGAAAATAAAGCTCTGGAGCTTGAAATATGCACCGAGAACGGCTTGTGCAGTGTCCGAATAGCTACCGAGTATCTTGTTCATGCAGAAAGTCATAATAGATGTTATAGACTGCATTATTATCGACGGTATACCGACAGCATATATCTTTTTGATAACTCTCCAGTCAGGTCGGAAGCCAAGCATATTGATGTTGATTTCCTTGTTTTTAGTGACGTTGAGGTAAATTCCCAGAAGCATTGCAAGAAGCTGTCCGATGATTGTTGCAAGTGCAGCACCTTTTACATCCATTTTTGGAACAGGACCAAGTCCGAAGATGAAAACAGGGTCAAGGATTATGTTGACAACAGCACCGAGAGTTTGTGTGAACATTGAAAAAATTGTCTTACCTGTTGCCTGTAAAAGTCGTTCCATGGTAATCTGTCCGAAAAGACCAATGCTCATTGTGGCGATAATGCTCAGATAATCGACACCATAATCAACTATCTCAGGATTTGTCGATTGTGCAGAGAAAAAAGTACGTGTAAAGAAAAGTCCGAAAAGTATGAAAACAATAAAGTTTATAAACGTCAGGAAAATGCCGTTTCTTGCAGCCTTGTTTGCAAGACCGAAGTTTTTTTCGCCCAATGATTTTGAAAGCAGAGCGTTTATTCCGACACCTGTTCCTGCACCCATGGCAATCATGAGGTTCTGCACGGGAAATGCAAGTGATACTGCAGTAAAAGCATTTTCATTTATCTGCGACACAAAAATGCTGTCAACAATGTTATAAAGAGCCTGCACAAGCATAGAGATCATAATAGGCAGTGACATTGAAATAAGCAGTCTGTTTATAGGCAGAACACCCATTTTATTTTCCGTAACAGTGTTAGTAGTCATCTTTTTTTATCCTTTCTTTTGGTTGAATTATGAAATCAGAGATTTTACAGCTTTTTTTATGAACATGACAGTAATTGCGATCCATTCACGCACCCAATAGCTGAGAACATATTTCGGATTAGTATGGGCAGAAACAGCATAGGAATTTATGTGCTGTTCCTTTGCGATAAGCATTGCACGATACTGGTGAAAGCCGTCCGATACGATAGTGACCGATTGAGGCAGTCCGAGTTTTTTTATAATTTCCATCGAAAAAGCAAGATTCTCATATGTTGAAGTAGACATATCCTCCTCAATCAGACGCTCATCGTCAATCCCTTTTTTCAACAGATAATCTCTCATAGCTTCAGCTTCCGAGATGTACTCGTCGTCACCCTTTCCACCTGAAACGATACAAAAGCAGTCAGGATTTTCACAAAGAAAATCAAATGCAGTATCAAGTCGTCTGGTGAGCATTCTGGTTGGACGGTCTTTTTTTACACGGCAACCAAGTACGACAATCGTTGTCGGAACGTCAGGTCTTTTGTACATCGCTTTCAGCATAAGCACCGAAAGCAGTATGCAATAGATCGTCCCGAGCATAACAGCAGAGATGAGTGCAGTGATAAATATTCTTCCACCTGCAGTCTGCCAGAGTTCTTTGCAGTATTCTGAAAGTGGACGGCGAAAAATGGTAGCAAGCATAATAAGTATCGTGAATACCGAACCACAGACACTACCGAAGTTTACTCTTGGGAATGACGACAAAAACCATATCAGAAGGATAATTTCCAAAGCAAGAAGAATAAAAACTGTCATCACCAGACCTCCGTTTGTAACATTTGAAACAAAAGCTCCGATTTCCCAAAAAGAGCTCGGAGCTTTAATATATTATCAGAATTTCTTTCTCCATACAGACGGTGAGAAAAGGATGATTATCGGGAAACATTCGAGTCGTCCTAAAAGCATATCAACTGAAAGCACGATTTTTGAAAAATCAGAATAGAATGAGAAATTTTCAACAGGTCCGACTTTGTTAAGTCCGGGCCCGATGTTGTTAATGCAGGTGGTAACTGATGTAAACGACGTTGTGAAATCGACGTCATTGAATGAAATCAGTATCAGCGATGCAAAAAACAGTATAATATATATGATAAGATAAGCATGAACAGTGTGAACGATAGAAACGTCCATAGCCTTGTCATCAGACTTGACCACGTTGACTGATTTTGGACTGAGAGTCTGTTTTATCGACTTCTTTGCACTTTTGAACATGATAATAATTCTCTGGACCTTAAGTCCACCACCTGTTGACCCTGCACAAGCACCGATAAACATGAGCATAAACAGTAGAGTCTGAGCAAATGCAGACCATTTTGTAAAATCGGCTGTACCATATCCTGTTGAGGTTATAATAGAAGCAACCTGAAAAACGGCATATCTGAAACATTTTGATACTGAGTGATAGATAGGATAGATGTTCAGCATGAGAATACCAGTTACAACGGCAATGATACCAAGGTAAACCTTAAGCTCAAAGTTTTTCAAAACATCTTTTATTCTACGTGAAAACAGGAAAAAGTACATGGTAAAATTCACGCCAAAAAGTATCATTGCAACAGTGAGAACACCATCAATATAAGCTGAATCATAAAAAGCAATACCGTTGTTTTTGATACTGAAACCACCTGTTCCGGCAGCACCCATTGCATGGCATACGCTGTCAAACAGTGGCATTCCGCCAAACAGGAGAAAAATCACGGTAAGAACTGTAAGCCCGGCATAAATTATATAAAGATACCGTGCAGTATTTTTGCCTTTTGGCACGATTTTTCCGACCTGTGGACCGGCACATTCAGCACTCATAAGATGCATTGACTCGTTTGAAGTTGGCAGAATTGCAATAGCAAGCACCAGAACTCCCATACCACCAACCCAGTGAGTAAAGCTTCTCCAGAAGAGCATACCTCTTGAAAGTGACTCAATATTGGTAAGTATCGTTGAACCTGTTGTGGTGAATCCGGAGATGCTTTCAAAAATAGCATCGACAAAGCTTGGGATCTCACCACTGATATAAAACGGCAACGCACCTATTATCGGGAATATTACCCAAAGCAGTGCGACAATAACGAGTCCTTCACGAGCATACATCTGCTTGTTTTTGGGCTTTATAGCTGTCAGAGGAGCAGTAATGACTGCCATGACAACTGCTATAATAAAGAAAACCAAAGCACTGTTTTTTTCATGATAATAGAGGCTTACTGCAGCAGGTAAAAGAAATAAAGACGATGCAGAAAGCAGTATTTTTGAAATGTAATGAAAAACAATAAATTTATTCATGTTTCATAATACTCCATTAGTCGAGAATATCCTCAAGGTTTGAAAAACGGTAGTCTTTTGAAATAACGATAACCGAATCGCCGACTTCGATATGGTCATCACCGTTCGGGATTATGACATTGCGTTTTCTGAAAATTCCACAGATAAGGATATTCTTTTTTAGTTTAAGCTCCTTGATAGGGATGCCGACAAGCTCAGGAATGTTGCTGTTCACACGGAATTCGATAGCTTCAACCTGGCTTCTGATGATATGATAAAGAGCTTCGATATTATTACCGGCCGTGGTATCTATTGATCTTACAAAGCTGAGAATTGAGCTTGCAGTAAGCTGCTTTGGAGCGATTATACAATCAAGTCCCATTTGTGGAGCCATTTCGGAGTAGCTTTCACGGTTAATTTTTGTAATTATTTTAGCATTGGAGTTATTCTTAGCATACAATGACATGATGATATTCTCTTCGTCCATACCTGTCATTGAGATAAAAGCATCAACATCGCTGATACCTTCTTCTTCAAGCAACTCCTGTTCAGTACCGTCACCATGTATAATAACAGCTTTTGGGAGGTCCTTAGCAAGCTGCTGACACTTTTCATAATCGTTTTCGATTATTTTAACTCGCACACCACTCTGGAGAAGTCTTTTGGTAAGATAGTAGCATATCTTACTGCCACCAACTATCATGACTGTTTTTGCTTTGTTTTTTAGTACCCCGATAGTTCTGAAAAAATTCTCAAGGTTCTGATGAGAGGCAGCAATATTTATTCTGTCACCTTCGTGGAGAATGAAGTCACCATCAGGGATAAGAATATTTGAATCACGTTCAACAGCACAGATAAGAAACTGTATTTTATTTCTTTTATATACCTCAGCAAGAGTCATTCCTTCAAGCAGAGAGTCTTCGGTGATCCTATATTCAACGAGATCCATTTTTCCCTTAGCAAAAACGTCGATCCTTGCAGCAGCAGGAAACATAAGTATTCTGAATATTTCATCGGCGGTTATAAACTCAGGGTTTATAACCATAGAAAGTCCAAGATCATCTTTAATGAGGTCCATCTGCTTGTAATAAACAGGATTTCTGACTCTTGAAATAGTTCTCTTCACGCCAAGTCTTTTAGCTATAAGACAGCAGAGTATATTAAGCTCGTCATTAGGCGTTGTAGCAATCATAAGTCCTGCCTTATTGACATTTGCTTCATACTGGATTTCAGCATCAGCACCGTCACCCTCAATACACATAACATCCTGAGTGTTCTGAATACGTTTAATTGCGGTTGCATTTGAGTCGATAACAGTTACATCATTATTTTCTTTTGCGAGATTATAAGAAAGGCTTGAGCCGACCTTTCCACTACCAATTATAACAACTTTCATAATTAACGTCCCATCATAAAAATAGTTAAATCAAATAAACCGTAAGTTCTTACATTATATCACATAATAATATGATTTTCAATAGATTTCTTCTATTTTAATTTGTACAATTTTCACGAAAAAAACCAGCCGAAAAGATTATTTCTTTTCGGCTGAGGAGTTTATATAGAAAGTATTGGTTGAAGCTGTATGGAATTGAGAGCGGCCGTAATAGCTTCTGGAATTTTGTCAAAATCGGCAACGATGGAATTTGGCTTCTGCGAAAAATTATCCTGTGAATAAGGTACAAAATAATAGTTTTTATAATTCTGGAGCATACCGATATTCTTAGCACAGCCTGCAAGAGCGTCGTTTGTCGAGATGGCAATAACAACAGGTCTGCCGTTTCTGAGATGTGATTTAACAGCCATTGTAATTGGTGTGTCAGTTATCCCAAGAGCAAGTTTTGCGAGAGTGTTAGCAGTGCAGGGAGCAACAACAAGTATGTCAAGCATTTTTTTTGGTCCGATAGGCTCGGCACCTTCTATGGAATTTATAATGTCATGACTGCAAATATCCTCTAATCTTTTGCAGTTTGTTTCAGCTGAGCCAAAACGTGTCGAAATGCCCGATGCGTTGAATGACATGATGGGAATAACATCGGCGCCTGCTTTGACAAGATTTTCGGCAGACTTGAATGCTTTTTCAAAGGTGCAGAAAGAACCACACAAGCCAAAGCCTATTTTCAGTCCTGAAAGCGACATTTAACCACCCCTTTCTGTCAGAATGTTCTTAACTGCCTGAGCTATGATTTCTCCGCTGGTGACAGGGGCAACTTTTCCCGGCAGAGATAGAGCGTGCAGGACTTTTTTGTTCATTAGTGAAGCTGATTCAAAGTCAACGCCTCCCGGCATGGAGGCAAGGTCGATTATGAGAGTATCCTTTGCGACAGCTTTAAGCAGTGCTTTGTCAAGTATCAGTGAGGGTACAGTGTTTATGATGAGGTCAAAGCTTCCGATATGACCATAAAACTCGTTGAGATGAAAGGCTGATATACCGTTGTTTTCAGCCTCTGCGAGTGCCGATATACGTCTTGCAGTGCAAAATGTTTCAGCACCAACTGCTTTGAAAAGATTTCCGCAAGCTTTTCCGACACGTCCATAACCAATTATCAGAACACGACTTTTATATATGGTACATGCCATTTCCTGCATGGCAAGCTGTAAAGCTCCCTCGGCAGTGGGGATACAGTTTTTTATGACGACTTCTTCACGTTTGAAGTAGTCGGTGACATCAAATCCGAGCGACGAGAAAAATTCTATCTGTTTTGTACTGAGAAGTCCACCCGTAACGACAGCGTTCTTTTTAAGATGGGGAACAAGCTTTTCAAGGCTGATTTTTGTACCGTCATAAGCTGTGAATTCAAGCTCTTTGCACTTCATCAGGGGCAGAACAAGAATATCTGCTTTTTCACTCATTGCAGACAGCTCATCAAGCTTGATTGTACGGTTATCGGAAGATTCTATCCCATAAGTGTAGACCGTACCATATGAGGAAAGAAATCTGCTCATGTATATCTGACGTGCGTCGCCACCGGCACATAAAAAAACTGTTTTATTCATAAATAAACCTCCGATTATTCAGCTTACATTTTATTATATGCCACAGGAAGGCTTTAGTGAATAAAAAACCACTCCTGTTGAAGGTGGTGCGCCACAGCGATTATACCGTAACATCAGTTTGCGTGGCACCTTCAAGTGGCAAAAAGCAGAATAACCACACATGAGCAATTGAACAAGTCCGTAAAAAACGGACAATAGAAAAAAGCCACCTCCTATGGTATAATTAAGAAAAACCATAGGAGGATTTTTGTAAAACGAAAACGGCTTATCTAAAAAAGATAAGCCGTAAATTTTTAATACACTATGTAAACTGAGTTACAGTTGTGATTTTTAATTAGTATGAAACACCCTGCCAGAGCATAGCATCAGCAACCTTAAGGAATCCGGCAATGTTAGCACCTGCAATGAGGTCACCTTCCATGCCATATTCCTTAGCAGCATCATAAGAGTTTTTGTAGATATTCTTCATGATCTGCTGGAGCTTAGCATCAACTTCTTCTTCTGTCCAGTTGTATCTCATTGAGTTCTGTGACATTTCAAGACCTGAAACTGCTACACCGCCTGCATTTACAGCCTTTGAAGGAGCAATTACTACCTTGTTAGCTTTGAGATATTCAACAGCTTCATTTGTTGTAGGCATGTTAGCAACTTCAACGTAATACTTAACGCCGTTTGCAACGATCTTCTTAGCATCTTCAATGTCGACTTCATTCTGTGTAGCACATGGCATGATGATGTCAGCCTTTACGCCCCATGGCTTTTCGCCAGCGAAGAATGGAACACCGAACTTATCAGCATAATCCTGAACCTTATCTCTGCATGAAGCACGCATTTCGAGGAGATAGTTGATCTTTTCTTCTGTGTTGATACCTTCTTCGTCATAAATATATCCATCAGGACCTGAAAGTGTTACAACCTTACCGCCAAGCTCAGTAACTTTCTTTACTGTACCCCAAGCAACGTTACCGAAGCCTGAAACTGCAAATGTCTTGCCCTTGATGTCTTCACCAAAAGTATTGAGCATTTCTACTGTGTAGTATACAGCACCGTATCCTGTAGCTTCCGGTCTGATAAGAGAACCGCCACATGACATATCCTTACCTGTAAGAACGCCTGTAAATTCGTTTCTCAATCTTTTATACTGACCGAACATATAACCGATTTCTCTTGCACCTGTACCGATGTCACCGGCAGGAACGTCAGTATCAGCGCCGATGTGCTTTGAAAGCTCTGTCATAAAGCTCTGGCAGAATCTCATAACTTCTCCGTCTGACTTACCCTTAGGATCAAAGTCAGAACCACCCTTGCCGCCGCCCATTGGGAGACCTGTAAGGCTGTTCTTGAAGATCTGCTCAAAACCGAGGAACTTGATTACTGAAGCACAAACTGATGGGTGAAGTCTGAGACCACCCTTGTAAGGACCGATAGCTGAGTTGAACTGTACTCTGAAACCTCTGTTTACCTGAACTTTGCCATTGTCATCAACCCAAGGAACACGGAAAATGATCTGTCTTTCAGGCTCAACGATTCTGTCCATGATGCCTGCCTCAACGATGTCAGGTCTTTTTTCGATTACAGGCTCAAGGCTTTCGAGAACCTCTTTTACAGCCTGAAGGAACTCAGGTTCGCCAGGATTTCTCTTAGCACAATTTTCATAAACTTCTGCGAGATATGCATTCTTGAATGCCATTTTCATTACTCCTTTACAAAAAATAATTTGCAACGAATTTCCACAGTATATATTTATACCGTCTGAAAATTCACCATTGGTATTATAGCACAGCTTTATAAAAAATGCAAGTCCTAAAACAATAAATTTCAAAAAAGGTATTAAATTTATATAAAAAGCACAAAAAATCCAGGTGAAATGAAAGTGAAAATGCAATAAGTTAGCAAAAAACTTCATTTTGCAGGATAATATTCAAAATTCCTATTGATTTTTTTGAGCGGATTCACGTTTGGAGAAAACACAGCCACAATAGTCCTGCCGATAAAGAGAGTATTCGGCTGAAAGCTGTATTGAACGTTTGTAGCCTTCCTTCTTTTTGAAATCGGATGGCAAGGCTTTGATATTGTATGTCTGTGAAAGCTCATCTGCAATTTCATTCAGTTTCTGAGCGTTTTTGTATGGAGAAATAGAAAGAGTGGTTGTAAAAAAATCAGCACCAAGCTCTTTCGCAAGCTTTGCAGTATACTCCAGACGCAGACGGTAACAGGCAAAACAGCGTTCTCCACCTTCGGGAATATGTTCAAGTCCCTTTATAGCATTGTAAAAATCCTGTGGGATATATTCACCCTCAATGAAAGCAACAGGATGTTTTGTCGGCAACTGGGCAATCAATCGTTTTTGCTCGGCGACTCTTTTTCTATACTCCTCATCAGGAGAGATGTTGGGATTATAATATAACACTGTTATCCTGAAATACTGCGATAAATATTCGAGCACATAGGACGAACATGGTGCACAACAGCTGTGCAAAAGCAGATGAGGAATATTATCTGAGTCTGCAAGTCCGTTTATGATTTTATCAAGGTGTTTCTGATAATTTATCTTGACCATTGGTTTACTCCTTATATATATTGCAAGTCAATTATAGCACAATTTTCACTTTTCTGCAAATGGAATAATACATATTTTTCTGCACAGAATATTTAACAGAAAATAAAAAGGAGCAGTCAAAATGAACCGTGCTACAAAATTGCTGAGAAATACACCGAGCATACTTTCATCCTCTGCCATTGGAGGAAAAAAAGAGGGCGAAGGACCACTTGGTGACTATTTTGATAAAATAAATGAAGATGCTTATATGTCAACAGATACGTTTGAAAAGGGCGAAAGTCAGCTCCAGAAGCAGGCTGTCAGTCATGTCCTTGATAAATCGGGATTACAAGCTGAAAATATTGACGTAATGTTCGGAGGAGATCTGCTCAATCAGTGTGTGGGAACTACCTTTGGGATAAGAGATTTCGGCATACCGTTTTTAGGCATCTACGGTGCCTGTTCGACAATGGCAGAGGGGCTTCTTCTGGCATCGCTCTTTGTGGACGGTGGATACAGTCAGACAGCAATGGCAGTAACATCATCACATTTTTGCACGGCAGAAAGGCAATACAGATTTCCGCTGAATTACGGAGGACAGAGGACGCCGACTTCACAGTGGACCGCTACTGCAGGAGGAGCACTTATCGTCACAGAAAGGGAGAATCCGCCGTTTGTAAGGGCGGTAACGATTGGAAAAATCGTTGATCTCGGAGTGACAGATGCTAATAACATGGGTGCGGCAATGGCACCTGCTGCGTATGATACGCTCAGCACATTTTTTAAGGATACAGGTAAGTCACCTGAAGATTTTGATGCGATAGTTACAGGTGATCTGGGCAAGGTCGGGAGCCGTATTCTTTGTGAGCTTTTTGAACGTGATAATATTAACATCCGTGAGAAGCACAAGGACTGTGGTATGATGATTTACGACTTTGATGAGCAGGACGTTCATGCCGGTGGAAGTGGTTGTGGCTGTGCAGGAAGTGTGCTTTGTGGATATTTTATCCCCCAGCTTAGAAGTGGTTCTATGAAAAATATACTTTTTGCAGCTACGGGAGCATTGATGTCACCAACTGTAAACCAGCAGGGAGAGTCAATTCCGGGGATCTCTCATGCTGTTTGGATTTCATACGATTGCTGTGATAAAGTACCTGACATAAAATTCAGTAAGAAAGGATAAAATCATGGAATATTTATGGGCATTTATAATAGGTGGGCTGTTCTGTGCAATAGGACAGTTACTCATTGACTTTACAAAGCTTACTCCCGCAAGAATACTTGTTTCATATGTGGTTGCAGGTGTAGTGCTTGGGGCTTTGGGAGTCTATAAACCGTTGATAAAATTTGCAGGTGGTGGTGCAACTGTTCCACTTACAGGTTTTGGCTATCTGCTTGCAGACGGCGTGAAAAAGGCAGTCGACGATAACGGTTTCCTTGGAGTTTTCACAGGAGGTCTCACTGCATCAGCAGCAGGAATCTGTGCCGCCCTGACTTTTGGATTTATTGCAGCATGCTGTTCAAGAAGCTCACCAAAGGTTTAGTCAAACAGATTCGGAGAATGATTCATCAGGGCGTATATTGTAACCTATCGGGGCAAACCTTTCTGAAGAAAGGTTCCTTCCTCGCACACATTTCCGAAGACTTCTGATTCAAAATAAAAAAAGAGGCTTAACTAAACTTACAATGATTTTTAGTATGCTAAGTATGTTTATCATTGAAAGCAAGTTAAATAAGCCTCTTTTATTATTTTGCGTTAAAAGTTTCAGTAAGGGAGTTTGAGAGAAACCCCTTTTTCAAAAGGGTTTTCTCTCAATAAACTACAATATATACCTCAATAGGGTCATTTCCAAATTATTATTGTCTTAAATAGACGCCGTTTTCCTCGATATAGTCCTCCATATCCTGCTTATATTCAAGGTTAAGAGGATCATAAGGAATAGCCTTTAATGCACGTTGACCGATGTCCTTTCTGAAATGAGCACCGTCAAAGCTAATTTTTGAAACAGCGTCATAAGACTTATTAAGAGCTTCCTGCAAAGTGAAAGCATTACAGGTCACACCAAGGACACGACCACCGTTTGTCAGGAACTTTCCATCAGCGTACTTTGTGCCGGCATGGTAAACGAAAGCATTTTCAACCTGTCCCTTTTCGTCCATACCGAACATTTCAATGCCCTTAGGATATGAAAGAGGATAGCCTCCGCTTGCCATTACAACGCAGGTGCAATATCCTGATTTCCAACCGATTTTTACATCGGCAAGCTTGTGGTTGTAGATAGCTTCGAAAATCTCACAGAGATCTCCATCAAGCATTGGAAGAACTACCTGTGTTTCAGGGTCGCCGAAACGACAGTTGTATTCAATAACCTTAGGACCGTTTTGTGTAAGCATAAGTCCGAAATAAAGGCAACCCTCAAAGGTTCTGCCCTCAGCATTCATAGCATTCATTGTAGGAATGAATATCTTTTCCATACATTCCTTAGCAATGTCTTCCGTGTAATATGGGTTAGGGGAAACCGTACCCATTCCACCGGTATTAAGTCCTTCATCGTTGTCATAAGCTCTCTTATGGTCCATTGATGATATCATAGGAACTATAGTTTTTCCGTCCGTGAAAGATAGTACCGAAACCTCAGGACCTGTGAGGAACTCCTCGATAACAACAGTAGAACTGCTTTCACCGAACTGCTTGTCATCAATCATTGACTTGACAGCAGAGATAGCTTCAGCCTCGTCTTGTGCAAGAATAACTCCCTTACCGAGTGCAAGACCGTCAGCCTTGATAACAGCAGGATAAGTATTCTGCTCCTTGAGGTAAGCGATAGCTGATTCACTGTCTGAGAAAACCTCATATTTAGCAGTCGGAATGTTGTATTTTTTCATAAGCTCCTTTGAGAAAACTTTAGAGCCTTCAATAATAGCAGCGTCTTTCTTAGGACCGAAAGTCATAAATCCCTCAGCCTGCAAAGCATCAACCATGCCCAGTACGAGAGGATCATCCGGAGCAACAACTACCATGTCAACGTCAAGCTTTTTAGCAAGTGCAACAACACCTTCAATATCCGTTGCAGAAACGTCAAAGCATTTAGCATAACGTGAGATACCACCGTTTCCGGGAGTGCAGTAAAGCTTGTCAACCTTTGGTGACTCAGCTAATTTCATGATGATAGCGTGTTCACGTCCGCCACCGCCAACAACCAGTATATTCATTATATTTCACCGTCCATAATAATTTATAATTAATAATACATAATGCACAATTAAATAAATCTTGGGATTTGTGATACCAAGTTAATTGTGCATTGAAATTGAACATTGATTAATGGTGGAAAAGTCTGATGCCAGTGAAAGCCATAGCCATGTTGTACTTGTTACAAGTCATGATAACATGGTCATCACGGATAGATCCACCCGGCTCTGCAATGTATTTTACACCACTCTTTTTAGCTCTTTCGATATTGTCGCCGAATGGGAAGAATGCGTCTGAACCAAGACAAACGTCTGTGTTCTGAGCGAGCCATTCTTTCTGTTCTTCTTTAGTGAACACCTCAGGCTTAACCTTGAAGATATTTTCCCAGGCACCATCAGCAAGAACGTCCATGTATTCGTCAGAAATGTAAACGTCAATAGCATTATCTCTGTCAGGACGTCTGATATTGTCAACGAACTGGAGACCGAGTACCTTTGGATGCTGTCTGAGCCACCAGATGTCAGCTTTGTTTCCTGCAAGTCTTGTGCAGTGGATTCTTGACTGCTGTCCGGCACCGATACCGATAGCCTGTCCGTTCTTTACATAGCAAACACTGTTTGACTGTGTATATTTAAGAGTAATAAGTGAAATGAGCAGATCGTCTTTTTTATCCTGTGGAATGTCCTTGTTGTCAGTAACGATATTTGCAAGAAGATCATTATTGATGTCAAGTTCATTTCTGCCCTGTTCAAATGTTACGCCGAAAACCTGTTTTGTTTCAATCTCAGCAGGCACATAATTTTCATCAATCTGAATAATGTTGTAAGTACCTTTTCTTTTTGACTTGAGTATTTCAAGAGCCTCGTCTGTATAGCCGGGAGCGATGATACCGTCAGAAACTTCACGCTGGATCATCTTTGCAGTAGGAACATCACAAACGTCTGAAAGTGCAATAAAGTCACCATAAGATGACATTCTGTCAGCACCTCTTGCTCTTGCATATGCACAAGCGATAGGTGAAAGATCACCGAGATCGTCTACGAAATAAATTTTAGCCTCAGTTTCTGTAAGAGGTCTGCCGATTGCAGCACCGGCAGGAGAAACGTGTTTGAAAGATGTTGCAGAAGGCATTCCTGTAGCTTTTTTGAGTTCCTTAACAAGCTGCCAGCCGTTGAAAGCATCAAGCAGATTGATATAACCAGGCTTACCGTTCAGAACTGTGATAGGAAGGTCGTTTCCGTCCTCCATAAAAACTCTTGATGGCTTCTGATTTGGATTACAGCCATACTTTAAAAGCATTTCATTTGCCATAATAAGTACCTCCGATTATTTAGTATACTTGTTTACGATCTTAGTTTCAGCCTTGCCTGTTGCGATGTCAATGAATCGTACAAAGAGTGAAACCTTGTTATCCTCATTCAGATTTTCCCAGAGCTTATCTGTAAATTCGTCAATATCATTTGGGATTGCAACTTTTTTAGGCTCGCCCTCAAAGCTTGGGAGTGGATTTCCGTCACCCATGTATGTGTGAATGAAGTGACCAACACCATTAATAGGATTTGTGTAAGAGAAAGTGAATCTCTCACAGCAGTCAGGATTGCCGTCAGCAGATTTGAGGATGGACATTGCATAGTTATAAACACCGTCCTCAATGTGCATGATACCTGAAATACGAGGAGTGTAGTTAGGAGCATCGTCCTCATACTCACGGGTACGCAAAGACTGTTCAAAGGTATGCTGTTCGTCCATGAGTTCATATATAGTATCAGTCTGGTCACCGTTTGTTACGATAGTTTTGTTACCGAGTACACGAACAGGTGAATAGATTATAAGATGCGGATCAGAAAGCTTGCTTGGATCAGCAGCCTCAGTCTTGATACCGTCAGCAGTTTCGGTAAAAACTCTGTTTCTTGAGTTCACGCTTCTGCCCATTATAAAATAAGCTGTAACGGCTGCTTTACCGTCCTCTGATTTGCCAATAACGATACCTCTGCCCGGATAAGCGTTATTACTGAGTTCGTCATAAATATTCAAAGTTTTCATAGCAATCCTCCGTTAAATTATTTTAAGTCAACAAATGCTTTGTCATTTTTAATAGTAATACGGTCCTCGCAGAAAAGAGATACTGCCTTCGGGAGCAGTTTCCATTCCACGTTTTCCATGATACGTTTTTGAAGTATCTCAGGAGTGTCATCATTTTCAACGTTTACAGTACCCTGCAGAATTATTGCACCGGCATCAGCCTCTTCGTTCACAAAATGTATAGTAGCACCCGAAATCTTAACACCATATTCAAGTGCCTTTTCGTGTACTTTTATACCGTAAAAGCCCTCTCCGCAAAAAGATGGTATAAGAGCAGGGTGAACATTGATTATCCTGTAGCTGTAAGCCTTTGTAACGCACTCATCAAGGATCGTCATAAAACCGGCAAGAACAACGAGATCAGCCTTTTGCCTGTCAAGCTCATCTTTAATAGCCATGCTGTAAGCAACGCTGTCGCTGTAATCTTTTCTTGGGATAACGACTGTTGGAATATCGGCTTTTTTTGCACGTTCAAGTGCAAAAACACCGTCCTTTGAAGAAATCACACAGGTTATCCTGCCGTTTTTAATAGTACCGTTTCTTTCAGCGTCAATAAGAGCCTGGAGGTTAGTTCCACCTCCCGAAACAAGAACACAAATATTTTTCATTGTATCAATCCTTTAGCAATTCACAATTAATTTTACAAACTTATCACTGCGAGGTCGAAACTGCAAACGTCACGAACCTATATCGTGACAAGCCCCATGAGGCTGAGTACTAACAGATGATAACACCCATATCGCTTTCAACGAGTTCACCGAGAACATAAGCTTCTTCACCGGCAGCCTTGATAGTCTCGATAGCCTTGTCAGCATCGTTCTTGTCAACAACAACAGTCATGCCGACACCCATGTTGAATGTGTTGAACATATCTCTCTCAGGAATGTTGCCTGTCTTTGCGATAACGTCAAAAATAGGGAGTACCTGAACAGCACTACGTTCAATTTTAGCAGAAAGTCCCTTTGGAAGTGATCTTGGAATGTTTTCATAGAATCCGCCGCCTGTGATATGTGAGATTGCCTTAACGTTCACAGCATCAAGCAGGCTCATGATAGCTTTTACATAGATCTTTGTAGGTGTAAGAAGTACGCTTCCGAGAGTAGCACCGAGATCAGAGTAATGTCTGGCAAGGTTTGACTCGTTTACGGTGAAAACCTTTCTTACAAGTGAAAAACCGTTTGAGTGAACGCCACTTGACTTGATAGCGATCATAACATCTCCTGCCTTCTGAGTATCAGGCTTGAGAATCTTTTCCTTGTCAACGACACCAACAGAAAAACCTGCAAGGTCATATTCGTCAACAGGGTAGAAGCCCGGCATTTCAGCAGTTTCTCCACCGATGAGAGCACAACCACTCTGTACACAACCTTCAGCAACGCCTGAAACGATCTGAGCGATTTTTTCAGGATAGTTCTTGCCGACAGCAATGTAATCGAGGAAGAACTGTGGCTTAGCACCACAGCAGATAATATCGTTAACGCACATAGCAACACAGTCGATACCGACAGTATTATGCTTATCCATCAGGAAAGCGATCTTGAGCTTAGTACCAACACCGTCGGTACCTGAAACGAGAACAGGCTTGTTGATACCTGTCATATCAAGCTCAAAAAGTCCGCCGAATCCACCGATACCACTTAAAACACCACTTGTCATAGTTTTTGCAATGTGCTGTTTCATGAGTTCAACGGCTTTATAACCGGCAGTAACGTCAACACCTGCTTCTTTGTAGCTGTTTGAATAACTGTTCATAAAATAAATCCTTTCAAATTTAATTGTTCTTTGGAATTTTACTTTCAAATCTGTCTTTAGCCATTTCTTCCGGAGCTTCAATAAACGATAAAGAAATCGTTCTTCTGCTATCGTTTATGAAATGCCTCCGGGTATTATTAGCATAGCCTTATCAAGACTGTGTTAAAGTATAGTAGAGTGAACTGAATTGGAGAATTTCTATTAATCAATACCCAATCTTTTCATCATTTCCTGATAAGCTTCTTCTACACCGCCCATATCTCTACGGAATCTGTCCTTATCAAGCTTTTCATGAGTTGTTGAATCCCAGAAACGGCAAGTATCAGGTGAAATCTCGTCAGCAAGAATGATAGTACCGTCTGAAGTTCTTCCGAACTCGATTTTAAAGTCGATGAGGTCAACATTCTTTTCCTTGAAGAACTTAACCATAAAATCATTTACCATAAAAGCATATTTTGAGATAGTATCGATCTCTTCCTTAGTAGCAAGACCAAGACCGAGAGCATAATAATCATTTATGAATGGATCGCCGAGATCGTCATTCTTGTAGCTGAACTCAAGAGTAGGAACTTTAAGTGGAGTACCCTCTTCGATACCGAGCTTCTTTGAGAAGCTTCCTGCAGCAACGTTTCTTACGATAACTTCGAGAGGAACTATCTCTACTTTTTTAACGACAGTTTCACGGTCGGAAATTTCCTCGATAAGGTGAGTAGGAACGCCCTCTTTTTCGAGGAGCTTGAACATGAAGTTTGTCATTTTGTTATTAATAACGCCTTTACCAACGATAGTACCCTTCTTTTCGCCATTGAAAGCAGTAGCATCGTCCTTATAGTCAACAATTACGATGTCAGGGTCATTTGTTGCATAAACTTTCTTAGCCTTTCCTTCATAAAGCTGTTCTTTCTTTTTGATATTGCTCATAATTTTGTCCTCCTGAAATATATTGTATTTAAATTTTAACGTGAATTAAAGCTCGTTGAGAGCCTGCTGGAGTTTTTCGTTTTTTGACATAACTCCATCAATCATATCCTGCTTAGCCTGTTCAAGCTTTTGTGCAAGGCCATCATCAGAAAGTGCAAGCATCTGGATAGCGAGCAGAGCAGCATTTTTTGCACCGTTCACAGCGACTGTAGCAACAGGGATACCTGAAGGCATCTGTACTGTAGCAAGCAGAGCGTCAAGTCCCTCAAAGGTTGACTTGATCGGAATACCGATAACAGGCAGTGTTGTATGTCCTGCAACTACTCCTGCAAGGTGAGCAGCCATACCTGCCGCACAGATGATAACGCCAAAGCCATTTTCTTTAGCCTCGGTAGCGAATTTTGAAGCAAGTTCAGGTGTTCTATGAGCAGACATAACCATACACTCAAATGGTACACCATAGGTTTTCAGTTCTGAAACTGCTGATTTTACAATTGGAAAATCACTGTCAGAACCCATGATAATTGCGACTTTTTTCATGTCTGAATCCTCCTGATAAGTATTAAAATATCTTACAATAAAAAAACTGCAACTATAGTGTTGCAGTTATAAAATCGTCCTGGTAATATGATTAGAGTGCAAAAAACCAAGGGCATACCCTGAAACTCCGGATATATCCTTAAAGCTGTGCATTTTATAAGAAAAGCAATGCATTTGTCTTTTGTCAGAAATTATCATTTATATCCTCCGATTATTTGCATAAAAAATATCAAAACAAAATTTTTATAAGCAAAATCCGTTCATTTTATCCGAACAACACTCATATAAATATTGTACTATAAAACGGCAAAAATTTCAACACCATATTCTATAAATTTTATATCAATTAATGTTGAACTAATTGTGAATAACGCCTATAAGAACACACCGTTATTGGTATCAAACGGGAAGTCTGCTACGTGGTCAACAGGGATATGAGCCATATTATCTACAAAGCTGTACATTTGTTCTCTGGAGTGTATGCTGTGAGTAGCGTTTATTATACGTTGCTTGCCGCTTGAGTCAAGCTTTGAAAAATACTCCATAGCCTTTGGGCTTTGAGCCATTGCCATACCGAGTCCGAGAGGAATATCCTGTCCGTTTGAAAAGTTTCTTTTGTCCATTTTAACAGCTCCTTTCATTTTTGAGTTTGAATTATTGTTTGCGAAAAATTGAAAATTACACACGAAAGCTTAATCTTCAGACGTTTTGTTGACTTTATCGGAGCAGTGTGGTAAAATAATTCAAGTGTTTTTTATGGAGGTTTCAGGATGGATAATCTTTCAAATATAAGCGTTATCAAGGACGTTTTGGAACGTCATAACTTTTCGTTTTCAAAGTCACTCGGACAGAATTTTCTTGTAAATCCGTCCGTATGTCCAAGGATTGCCGAGATGGGCAATGCAGGTGACGGATTTGGTGTTATAGAGATCGGAACAGGAATCGGAGTTCTTACAAGTGAGCTTGCCAAACGTGCCGAAAAGGTAGTCGCAATAGAGATTGACAGCAGACTTATGCCTGTGCTTGAAGAAACTCTGGATGAGTTTGATAATATAAAAATAATCAATGATGATGTCATGAACGTGGATTTGCATAAGCTTATCAGGGATGAGTTTGAAGGGCTTGATGTAGCAGTTTGTGCGAATCTGCCTTACTATATCACATCTCCGATAATCATGATGTTACTTGAAAAAAGATTGCCTATAAAGTCTATTACAGTTATGGTCCAGAAAGAAGCAGGCGTAAGATTGTGTGCGAAAATGGGTACAAGAGATGTTGGTGCAGTAACTGTTGCAGTGAATTATTTTTCTGAAGCAAAAATGCTTTTCAACGTTTCAAGAGGAAGCTTTATGCCTGCCCCAAATGTAGACAGTTGTGTTATAAGATTTGATATAAAAGAACATACTCCTGAGGGAGTCAGTGATGAAAAGCACTTTTTCAGAGTGGTAAGAGCAGCGTTTTCTCAGCGTAGAAAGACGCTTGTCAACTCGGTTTCATCGGCTATTGGATTAGACAAAGCGACTGTATCGGACGCTGTTACCAAAGCTGGCATGCCACTTACCATAAGACCTGAGCAGATGAGCATGGAAAACTTCATTGCCTTTTCTGAATGTCTGAAAGAATTGATTTGACAACTCGTTTTTGACAAAAAACTCCACGTCCTTTTGATAAAATATTATCAGAAAGAATATTTTACAGGATGTGGTTTTATCATGTTGAAAGTTAAGGATACGGTAAAGATTCAGCTCAGTCATAATAATAACAGCAGGACGTTTCAGATAGTTTCGGGAATAACAGGATTTTTTGCATCTTTTGGAAAGCTTCTTGGATTTCCGTCGCCTGTGAACGTAGCAGTAGCAGTGCTTTCGGGAGTAAATATAATTCCTGTGTTCATAGGCTCTGTGATTGCGTATATTTTGCAGGGGCGCCTTGAAGCAGGGATAGTACAGCTTTGTTCAATGCTTGTTATAGCGATTGTTCGTATTATCCTGAGTGATGCACGAAATGAAAATCCTGTGTTTTTGAGTGTTCTGACAGCCGGAATAATGATACTTTTCAACTCTGTTATGTCGGTAGCTGTGCATACGGATACATATTTGACAACCATGAGAATGTTAAGCTCACTGCTGTGTGGGTGTGTAGTTTTTGCAGTTAAGACGATACTTCAAAAACGTGATGAAAACGGAGTATTTCAGGTGACGGGAATCAATGGCGTGTTTGTCGGAGTGGTCTACATCGTGCTTATTGCTACACTGAGTGCCGTTCCTGCTCCTGCGATAAATTTTGGCAGAATAGCGGGGACATTCTGTATACTGAGTGGTGCAAGGAAGTACCGCAATGCAGGGGGAGCAGTCATGGGAGCATTAACCACCTGTGGAGTGCTTTTGTGTAACCCGTTGCTTGCAAAAAATACTCTGCTCCTTGCAACGTCGGGGCTTATTTGTGGTGCGTTCATACAGTTAGGAACGCTTGTCACAGTGCTGTCGTTTTTGGGTATCTCACTTATAAGCCTTGTAGCAATCGGTATCAATGGAGATACTTTTTTTATGCTTGCTGACATTGTTATCGGCTCTATGTTCTTTGTAGCTATACCTGTTTCTCTGATAAAGAAGACTATAGGCAGGGTTATCGGTTCAAGGAACTCTGTTGACCTTGTCGGACAGACAGCATCATCAAGACTGAGCTTTGCATCCCATACACTTACCGACATAAGAAACCAGATAAATCTTGTGTCTGTTGCTATCGACAGAAAATCGAAGGATATTGACATGAAACATCAGGTGTGTGTATCGGTGTGTACTGATTGTGTTATGTTTCAGAGCTGTTGGAAAAAGAACAGACAGCATACTTCAAATGCATTTGAACAGCTTGAAAAAACGGCTTTCAGTTACAATGGGATAAGCTCTCTGGATGTTGACAGAGTACTTCCGTTTTGCAGCAGGAGCGCTGATATAGAGTATGCTTTCAATGACCGTTATAAACAACTGCTTGCTGAAAAGGCGGATAATATCCATGTCAGGGAAATGCGTGAGCTTGTTACCGAACAGTTAGCATCAATGGAGGATATGCTCAGCGATTTGTCTTACAGAGTGGGTCAGGTGAGGAGTGTTGATGCGTCACTTTCGGCGCAGATAAGGGATTATTTTTCACGGTTGGGTTATCCTAATGCAAAAACCTGTGTGTTCACGGACGAGAACAAGAATCAGAGGGTCGAAGTGTTTCTGACATCTGATTTTAAAGGAGATATTGTCAGGCTCACAACAGGGATAAGCTCTATAACTGATTGTGATTTCGATTTGCCTGTAATAACAACTGTAGACAATGTTACAAAGTTTTCCTTTATGGAACAGCCCTTGCTTGAGATAAGTACAGGAAGCTTTCAGGCATCGTGCAGTGATAACGAGTACTCAGGTGATACATTTGATATGCTGTCGCTCAGTACCAACGAGAGATATATTGTACTTTCTGATGGAATGGGTACTGGCAAAAGAGCGAAGCTTGATTCGATGTTTACGGTTAATCTTGTTACAAGGCTTCTGAAAGCAGGGTTTTCAATCGGCACTGCTCACAGGCTTATAAATTCCATACTGCGTGTAAAAGGCTGGGAAGAGTCCTTTGCAACGCTTGATATACTGAGGCTTGACTTGTGTGGAGGAAATGCACAGTTTTTGAAATCAGGAGCTTGCGTTTCGTATCTGTATCGTGACGAATCAGTCGGCATTATCGGTGAACAGGCTTTTCCTGCAGGCATTTTGCCGGACTGTGTACCTGATATTTCTGATATAAAAATTTTTGATGGGGATTATATCATCATGACCTCGGACGGTGTTTCCG
>JAUNJM010000058.1 GCA_030533265.1 Ruminococcus sp.
GAACTGTTGATCTTCTTGCTGATAATCATCTTCAGTCGTAGTGTTATTATCTTTAGCAGTAGGTTTTATCTTGTCAAAAATAGCAGTTCGTGTAGTGTCATCAGAGCCATCAATTAAAAGGTTATGGCAATATTTACAGAGAATAGCTTCATCTGAAACTTCTTCGTGGCAAAACGGACAAATTCTTGTTTTCATACAAAAGTCCTCCCAATAATTTATATTAAGTATATAATAACATATATTTAAACAAATTGCAACAAAATTAAATAAAATATTTGGATTATTTTTTTTGTGAAACTGAGTACAATTAGAATAATTTTACTGAAAATTTGTAGTTATTTGTTTTGTGTGTGAATTTTAACTATATTTTTTCGAGTTGCATAATTAAATATGTGTAATATATAGAAAAACGATTAAAGTGTTGACATTCAATACGGAATAGTGTATAATAATTAAGCTGTCAGATTTGATTGAACATGACATGCAATTAAATATTTTTCGGGGCGTAACTCAGTTTGGTAGAGTGCTTGGTTTGGGACCAAGATGCCGCAGGTTCAAGTCCTGTCGCCCCGACCAAAGAGCTATTAACCACCTATTTTAGGTGGTTCTTTTTTTGCTTACACGTTTTTTACACGATTTTATCTAAAATTTTAATCGCACGTTCTTTTCACTGAAGTAAAGGTGAGAGTCTGTATAACTAATATAAGTTGTGTGATACAAGGGTTATCAGTCAGTGTTGTCACTATTGTGTTCTGGTGGAATATAAGAGGAAAGTGTATCATGAATTTCATTGAAAACATCCTTGCCATCTTCGGGCATATTATCGGAAGTCACACGCACTAAGCCGTCTTTGTAATAGAATTTGCAGACAAAGAATTTGCCGGATAGTGAAGAACCGTTTTTATCACTGTTCCATTTACGCATATTATTTTTGTCAATGATACGGTAAACATCTTTCAGTACTTTTATAGGCACATAGTATGTAATTTGATTTTCTTCGGAAGCACTGTTATCGCGCGTGTAAATATCTAACCTGACCTGTGTTGAATTGTGCTTTGAAAGAGTAATCTCATAGTGACCTGGTTCAACTTCCTGACCATCAGATGTGTAGTTTATAGTTGCAACACTTCGTTCAAAATAATCAATCATTAGTTGACCATCATCAAGACTTTCAATATCGGGTATATAAGATAACATAGGATCTTTTGTAAATTCAGGAGCGTACTTTGTGTTATTAGAGTTACATTTGAATAAAAGTATGCCGATAATAAGAGCAATGACAAGAATAACTATAATGAAAAATACTATATATGATTTCAATATGATGCACCTCCACAATAAGATATGTTAAAAATGTTATAGAAAGTTTCTTTGAATAATTCCGATTACATCTTCAAGGGTGTCGCACTTAGCATACAAAAGCTTTGCAGTATCACTATCCGGTTGTGACAGATCGGGAATCATAATAGGTAAGCAACCGGCTCTGTAAGCTGATAGGATTCCGTTAGGGGAGTCCTCAAGAGCAATACATTCATTAGGCTGAAGGGATAATTGCTTAGCAGCTTCTATGTAAATGTCTGGAGCAGGCTTGCCGTTTTGTATCATGTCACCACATACGATTTTATCAAAGTGGTTAAAAACGTTTATAGATTTCAGATACATACTTGTTCGCTCAAAGTCAGTAGCCGTAGCAACAGCAATTTTGAACTCAGTTGTTATTAGAAAATCAAGTAGCTTGTCAAGACCAGGCTTTTTTACTATACCATTTTTAGATATGTAATCGTTCATCATCTCAATCCGAAGCTTTCTCACAGTGTAGTAGTCAAAATCATCGCCGAAAATGCCTTTTAAATGAGGAATAGCGTATTTAGCAGACAGAGATCGAATACCAAGAACATGTTCTTTTGTCATAGGATAGCCGATCTGATTTGCGGCCTTGCACCAGAAAATTTGCAAAAGACTTTCTGTATCTATCATCAATCCGTCCATGTCGAAGATAATTCCTTTAAGCATAATAATCACCTCTAAAAAATTATAACATATGTAAAAAGAAAAATCAATGTGATAAAAAGATGATATTTTACGCATATATTTGACTTTTGTATCTTTTCATAATATAATAAAAATGTCGAAAAGGTACAAAATTTGAAAGGAGTAGGCTTTTTAGCATTGAAATATAATGAAAAACAGAGAATATAATAACGATTGGGATAATGTAAATGATATTCCGGATGATGATTATCAAAGACAGTATCAGGAACAGCTTGACCGTTTTTCGAGAATGAGTGGGAATGATTATAATGAAGAAATTGATGTTTCTGACTTGAAATTTTACAATCCTGATGAGATACGCAGACATAATGTTGACAGATATAATCCAACAGGGTATAATCGAAATGGTAGCCGTACACCGACTTATTCGCAGAGAAATCCTCAACGGCCACAGAGCAGATCTGTCAATCGTGACCTACAGTTCGGAGTAAATAACAAAACTAAAAACCATGACAGCAGATATGCTCCGGACTTTTTTGATAGTAAATCTAGACAGAGCTATGAAAGTAATAAAAAAAGGAGCAGTAAAGTGCAAGCTGAAAAAGAGCACCGTAAAAAGTCACCTGTAAAGAGATTTTTCAAATGTCTGATAATTATATTATTGTTAATTGCTGTTATAACGGAAGTTATGCTCTATAGATATGCTGGAATGGTCAATACAGTAGAAACAGGGAACAGACAGTATACAAATGCTTCGCTGTATGATGATGATATAATGAATGTGCTTGTTATAGGTTCAGATTCACGTTCGATTGAGGACAGGGGAAGAACGGATACTATGCTCCTGCTTTCCATAGATAATAAAACTGATAAGATTACAATGACATCATTCATGAGAGATATGTATGTTCAGATTCCTGATAACGGTTGGGACAAGCTTAACGCTGCTAATGTATATGGTGGAGTTGAGCTGCTTATGGATACTATCGAGCTTAACTTTGACATACGGATTGATAAATATATTTATATTGATTTTTATAGTTTTGTGGATATAGTCGATGCAATCGGAGGTATCGAGCTTGATAT
The DNA here is from genome assembly GCA_030533265.1 of Ruminococcus sp. Lineage (GTDB taxonomy): Bacteria > Bacillota > Clostridia > Oscillospirales > Ruminococcaceae > FB2012. The sequence goes on from JAUNJM010000058.1 coordinate 3,079, forward strand.
ATCAGACGAAGAGGCACAGGGCATGATACCACCAATGGCAGAGCAGAATAAGATAATGGGGAAACCAAAGGGTACTGATTATCTGAAACAGGGTGGAAAGAATCTTACTGTCAATGGAAATCAGGCACTTGCATATTCACGACTCAGGTATGTCGGAAATGCTGACTTTGAAAGAACTGAAAGACAGCGTATAGTTTTATCAAAAATCAAAGAAAAAGCTCTGACGTTTAATCCGATCAAGCTGAATAATATTGCAACAGCAGTATGTTCGCACATTACTACCAACATGACCAGAAATGAGATTTTCATGCTTGAAAATAAAGCACCGTTAATACTCGGCTATGAAACTGAAGAACTGCGTATTCCTGAAGAGGGTGCATATTCATACGGCTGGCATGATGGACAATCAACACTTGACGTAAACTTTGACTCTTGCAAGCAAACGCTCAGAAATAAAATATATGCCTGAATATTGAAAAATGTATAATAGTGTGTTATAATCATGGTAGAAATTCATTTTGGAAAGGAATGATATTACTTGTCAAAAATTCTGGTAACCGGTGGAGCAGGCTTTATTGGTAGTCATACCTGCGTTGAACTTCTTGAAGCAGGCTACGAGATCGTAGTGCTTGATAATTTTTCTAACTCTAAGCCTGAGGCTCTCAACCGTATAAAAAAGATAACAGGTAAGGATTTTAAATTTTATGAAGCTGATCTGCTTGATCTTAAAGCAGTTGAAAAGGTTTTTGAAGAAAACGATATATCAGCAGTAATACATTTTGCTGGACTAAAAGCAGTAGGCGAATCTGTAGAGAAGCCTGTTGAGTATTATCATAACAATATTACAGGAACACTTATGCT
>JAUNJM010000059.1 GCA_030533265.1 Ruminococcus sp.
GCTGAGAGTAAAGCTAAAGGCGAAAGCTTTATTGAACTTGAAAAAGAGTATAACGAAAAGTTTGGCAAAAATGCAAAATCAAATATAGAGGATAACATTGAAACTGCCGAAAAATATGAATCAATTCTGCCAGATAAAAAGACAGAGGAGGAAAACAGCAATGAGTAAAATAATTGACGGAAAACAGGTTTCAGCACAGGTTAAGGAGCGTATCAGACTTGAAACAGAGGAGCTAAAAAAGAATGGTGTGGAGATAGGGCTTGCAGTTGTTATTGTTGGTGACGATCCTGCATCAAAGGTGTATGTAAGAAATAAAAAGCTTGCTTGTGAGGCAGTGGGATTCACTTCTTATGAATATGCACTTCCTGCCGAAACAACTGAGGAAGAATTGCTTGCACTTGTTAAAAAGCTCAACAAGGATGAAAAGGTGAATGGTATCCTTGTTCAGTTGCCATTACCTTCACATCTTGACGATAAGGTGATAATCAATAACATATTGCCTGAAAAGGATGTCGATGCGTTCCACCCTGTAAACGTAGGTAAAATCATGATCGGTGATTATAACTTTTTGCCATGCACACCTGCAGGAGTAATGGAGCTTATCGCATCAACCGGTACTGAAGTTGCAGGTAAGGAGTGCGTAGTTATCGGCAGAAGCAACATTGTTGGAAAGCCACAGGCGATGCTTTTGCTCCATAAGAACGGTACAGTAACTATCTGTCATTCAAAGACAAAGAATCTGAAAGAAGTATGTTCAAGAGCAGATATTCTCGTCGCAGCAGTCGGACGTGCGAAAATGATAACATCAGAGTATCTCAAAGAGGGAGCTGTTGTTATTGACGTTGGTATGAATCGTGACGAGAACGGTAAGCTTTGTGGAGATGTTGATTTTGAAGATTGCAAGGATAAGGCAGGATTCATAACACCTGTTCCTGGTGGAGTCGGACCAATGACTATTGCAATGCTCATGCAGAATACACTTACCGCAGCAAAAGCTCAGAACGGTCTGCTTTAAATGTAAAATTTATGTGAATACTATTTACAAGAGTATGTAAATATAGTATAATGTTTAATGTTGTTTAAGTGATCCATGCAACAGAATACGGGTTAAGCCTGTTTTCAGGAATGTTACCTGCCGTATTCTTTTACATTGGAAATTTATTAGAAAGAGGTACAAACAATGCTTAGAAAAGACGAAAAGGCTGCAGTTATTGAAGCCAACAAGACTCACGAAAACGATACTGGTTCACCGGAAGTACAGGTTGCAATTCTCACCAAGAGAATCAACGATCTTACTGAACACCTCAAGGTTCATAATAAAGACCACCACTCAAGAAGAGGTCTTTTGAAGATGGTTGGTAAGAGAAGAAATCTTCTTAACTATCTTAAGAGCAAGGATATTGAGAGATACAGAACACTTATCGAAAAGCTTGGTATTCGTAAATAATTTTGGATTTTACATCAAGGCAGAGGCATTTATGTCACTGCCTTTTGGTGTATAATAAATATGATTTGGCTATGGTATTTTAGCATTAAACAGAGTGCATGAAATGTTTATATTGTATGCTTTGTGCGTTCTGTTTATTGCTAATACACTTTGCCAATTCATAAATAAAAAATTGGAGGAAGTAATTATGTTTGAAAGTTACAGAAAGTTTGAAACAACATATGCAGGTCGTCCTTTGGTAGTAGAAACAGGCAAGACTTGTCAGCTTTCCAATGGTTCATGCTGGGTAAGATATGGTGAAACAGTTGTAATGGCTAACGTTACAGCATCTGCAAAGCCTAGAGAGGGAATTGACTTTTTCCCACTTTCAGTTGACTATGAGGAAAGACTTTATTCAGTAGGCAAGATTCCTGGCTCATTTATGAAAAGAGAAGGAAAGCCATCTGAAAAAGCAATACTTACATCAAGAATGGTAGACCGTCCTATCAGACCACTGTTCCCTAAGGATATGAGAAACGATGTTTCTGTTGTTATGACAGTTATGGCAGTTGATCCTGACTGCTCACCTGAAATCACAGGTATGATTGCAACATCAATCGCAATTTCAATTTCTGATATTCCATGGAATGGTCCGATTGCCGGTATCAGCGTAGGTCTTGTTGATGATGAAATTGTACTTAATCCAACTCTTGAACAGAGAATGAACAATCGTCTTAATCTTACGGTTGCGGGTTCAATGGAAAAAATCGTTATGATTGAAGCCGGTGCAGACGAAGTTCCTGACGATGTAATGCTTGATGCTATCCTTAAGGGACACGAAGAAATCAAGAAGATGGTTTCATTTATTAATGAAATTAAGAATGAGATTGGTAAGCCTAAGTTTGAGTTCCAGTCAATGGAGCTTGACCATGATTTGTTTGATGAAATTGAAGCACTTGTCGGCGAGAAGGTAAAGGTTGCACTCGATACAGATGATAAGACTGTTCGTGATGCAAGACTCCAGCCAATCATTGACGAAATTCATGAAAAATATGACGAGCAGTATCCAGAACAGGGTGCAATGCTTGATGAATGTCTGTATAAGCTTCAGAAAAAAATTGTAAGAAACTGGCTCTATGAAGGTAAGCGTGTTGATGGACGTGGTATTGACGAGATTCGTCCATTGGCATCAGAAGTTGGACTTCTTCCAAGAGTACACGGTTCAGGTCTTTTCACAAGAGGTCAGACACAGGTACTCACAATTTGTACACTCGGTCCTGTGAGTGACGCTCAGAAGCTTGACGGACTCGATGAGGAAGAATCAAAGAGATATATCCACCATTATAATTTCCCTTCATATTCAGTAGGTGAAACAAGACCTTCCAGAGGTCCCGGAAGACGTGAGATTGGTCACGGTGCATTGGCTGAAAAGGCACTTGTACCCGTAATCCCAAGCGTTGAAGATTTCCCATATGCAATCCGTATGGTATCGGAAGTTCTTTCCTCAAACGGTTCAACATCACAGGGTTCGATCTGTGGTTCAACACTTGCACTTATGGATGCAGGTGTACCAATTAAAGCACCTGTTGCAGGTATTTCATGTGGTCTTATCACTAAGGAGAATGGTGAATGGATGACAATGGTTGACATTCAGGGTCTTGAAGACTTCTTTGGCGATATGGACTTTAAGGTTGGTGGTACTCATAAGGGAATCACAGCTATCCAGGTGGACATCAAGGTTGATGGTCTTACACCTGATATAATTAAGGAAGCATTTGAAAAGACACATAAAGCACGTCTTTATATCCTTGATGAAATTATGCTCAAGGCTATCCCAGAACCTCGTAAGAGCGTAAATGAATGGGCACCTAAGATGTTCACAACTAAGATTCCTGTTGATAAGATCCGTGAAGTTATCGGTTCAGGTGGAAAGGTTATCCAGAAAATCTCTGCTGAATGTGATGTTAAGATTGACATTTCTGAGGACGGAAACGTATTTGTATCAGGTCTTGACAAGGCGAAGGCTGAGCAGGCTGTAGCAATCATCAATACTATTGCAAATGACCCTGAAATCGGTGCAATATATAAGGGCAAAGTTGTTCGTATTATGAATTTTGGTGCTTTTGTAGAAATCGCTCCTGGTAAGGACGGTTTAGTACACATTTCAAAGCTTGACAAGTCAAGAGTTGAAAAGGTTGAGGACGTTGTTTCAATCGGTGATGAGATCGTAGTCAAGGTAATGGAAATTGATGACCAGGGAAGAATCAATCTTTCAAGAAAAGACGCTCTTGCTGATATTGAAGCAAAGAAAGCTGAATAATAATAAATTAAGCCTGAGAACTTTTAAAAGTTCTCAGGCTTTTATGTTTTATAAAAAAATTCATTCTTAAAAACAGGAGCTTATTTTTCTTTAGCTCTT
>JAUNJM010000003.1 GCA_030533265.1 Ruminococcus sp.
GTCAGGTATTGATGAGCTGTCACCAGGAAGAACTCTATTATCAATGATAGCATAAGAAACCATTGATGTACCAAGATTGATCATGCTGAATCTGCACTTAACAGCGATATCCATTGGGAATTCGCCGAGAAGTGGTGAGATAACAAAGCTCTTGTCTGTTGCTGAGTTTACAACCTTGCCACCAGCAATGATTGACTTATAAGCCTTGTACACCTGCATGTCCTGTTCACCATATCTGTTGTTTGTGTTAGGATCGTCAAGTGTTGTTGTCCATACATTCCAGTATGCATATGGAGCGAGTGCGATTTCGTTGTCCGGAACCTCAGCTACGAAACGAACGTTAGTACCGCCATTTGCTCCTGCTTTAACCTGATACTTTACAACTGCATGCATAGCAGGAATTGGTGGCAATTCATTTGCAGAAGTGCCAAAAGATGAAACACTTACCAATGATGAAATAGCAAGTACTCCAGCAACTAAGCCGGACAAAATCTTTTTGATTTTCATTTGAGTTTTTCCTCCTTAAAAAGTTTTATGCTTTAATTATATATTCAAAAACTTTTTTTGTCAATAGATTTGAGAACCTTTGATAAATGTTCTACAATTTGTACAAAATTGTCTTCTACACATTGGCTATTTTCACAACACCTTCTTTCAATCGTTTAATATGCACTTATCTGATAATTAAATGGTTGACTTTTGACATGAAATCTATTATAATATAATATATAATAGTATAATTATTATTTGTCGAAAGGAAATGCGAAATGAAAATAAAAAGCGGATTCATATTAAGAGAAGTTGCTTCACAAACGATGGTAGTTGCTATCGGAGAAGCAAGCAAGGGTTTTGACGGCATAATCAGACTTAATACGACCGGAAAATTTCTTTGGAAAATGCTCCAGAAGGATACTACAGTCGACGAGCTTACAAGTGCAATGATTGCTGAGTACGACGTTGACAAGGCTACTGCTGAAACAGATATAAAAAGCTTTATCGAAACGCTGAAAGGAGCAGATCTGCTTGCGTAAAACATTCAGGCTTTCGGAATACGATGAAACTATACGTCTTATACTCGAAAGTGGCGGCGAATTCCGTATCTATCCAAGGGGAACGAGTATGTTGCCTCTGTTAAGACAGGAACGTGATTCCGTTGTACTCAAAAAGCCTGACGGAAAGCTTAAAAAGAACGATATTGCCTTTTACCTCAGAGATAATGGTCAATATGTACTCCACCGTGTTATCTCAGTCGGCGAGAACAGCTATGTTATGTGCGGGGACAACCAGTTACAGCTCGAAAAAGGTATAAATGATGAGCATATAATCGGCATTGTCTGCTTAATCTCTAGAAAAGGCAAGGATATTACTCCGGAATCTACACTATATAAATTGTATATTTATATCTGGAGTCACTTTTTTATCAGACGTGTGTATTTTTATCTCCGGAGGTTGAAGAATGTCATTAAAACCAAATTCAAAAGATAAACAAACCTATAAATGGTTATGGCAGAACACTAAATCTCAGCGTTTGAAAATACTTTTTTTAATTATAAGCAACGGTTTGTTTGCTGCAAGTGCTATTGTTTTTTCACTTATGTGCAAGGGCATTGTTGACGGAGCAGTCAATCATAACAAATCAGAGCTTATTAAATATGCTATAGGTCTGTTCGGAATAATCATGATTCAGCTTTCACTTGTGCTGTTTTCAAACAGCATTTCTGAATATATCCGTTGCAAAATAGCTATGAGAATGCGTAGCAATATGCTTGGCAGACTTTTCAGAAAAGAATATGCTAACATTTCAGACTTCCACAGTGGTGAACTGCTCAATCGTATGTTTTCCGATGTGCGGATCGTTACCGAAGGAACAACAACCCTGTTACCAAGCCTTGTGAATCTCATTACAAGACTTGTTGGTGCAATAGGTGTGCTTATCGCTCTTGACAAAAGCTTTACTCTTGTTTTTGTCGTTTCAGGGCTAATGCTTTTCTTTGTGACAAGACTTTTCAGAAAAAAAATGAAAGCTCTTCACAAGGATGTTCAGGAAAAGGAAGGCAAGGTTCGTTCATTCCTTCAGGAAACTGTAGAAAATATACTTATCGTAAAGGTTTTCGGTTGCGAAAAGCAGATGTCCGATACCAATGAAACCAATCAGAATATCCACTTTAAAGCACAGATGAAACGACGTACTTTAAGCATTTTTGCCAACGCAGGGTTCAGCTTTGTGTTCCATATGGGTTATCTTTTTGCTATGGTATGGGGCGCAAGAGGAATATATCACGGGTTGATGACATATGGTACACTGACTGCTATTTTACAACTCGTAAATCAGATACAACAACCGTTTGCGAGTCTCTCAGGTCTGTTACCAAAGCTTTACAGCGTTCTTGCTTCTGCCGAGAGAATCATCGACATTGAAAAATTGCCTGATGAAGCTCCTGCCGAAAAAATTCTTGACTATCAAAGCTTTGAAAAAATTACAACTGAAAATTTGTATTTTTCTTATGGCGAAAACCACGTACTTTCTGACGTTAATATTGAAATAAACAAAGGTGATTTTGTATCACTCACAGGACTCTCAGGTGGTGGAAAATCCACATTGTTTCTGCTTTTGCTTGGTGCTTATAAGCCTGAAAAGGGCGATTTGATTTTTAAATCCCAAGCAGGTGATTTCCAAAGCGGAAAGGAAACACGAGGTCTGTTTGCATACGTTCCACAGGGCAACTTCTTGTTTTCCGGAACTATCGAGGAGAATATCCGTATGCTCAACAAAGAAGCATCTACCGAAAGCGTTATCAATGCTTCGAAAATTGCTTGTGCTTATGACTTTATCCAGACCCTCCCTGATAAGTTCAATACTAAAATCGGCGAAAACGGTTCAGGTATATCTGAGGGCCAGGCTCAGCGTATTGCAATTGCAAGAGCAATTTTAGGAAATGCTCCGATACTGCTTCTCGATGAGGCTACAAGTGCTCTTGATGAAACAACAGAAGCTCAGCTTTTACAGAATATCGCTTCTCTTAAAAACAGAACCTGCCTGATTGTTACTCACAGACCGGCAGCCTTGAATATTTGCAAAAAGCATCTTATTATAAATGAAGGGAAAATGTACTATGGAGACGTTCAATAATGAGTATCTGTACCTCATACATCTCTTGAAATGCGTACTTGACGGTACTCAGCCTCAGGAGAAACCAGAGGAACAGAGCTTTGAAAAAATCCTGAAAATTGCCATTGCTCATGATGTTGCCAATATCGCTTATTATGCTATCGAAAAGCTTAAGAATAAACCTTCTTATGAGCTTAACAAAAAATGGTCGGAAATCCGTGACAAGGATATCATAAGAGATCTTACTCAGGAATTTGAATATAACACCATAACAAGTCTGTTGGAAAAAGAACATATAAGATTCCTGGCTCTCAAAGGTATTCATCTTAAGGATCTGTACCCTCAGAGAGATATAAGAACTATGTCTGACCTCGATTTACTTATTGATCCCGAAAACATGAGCAAGGTCAAGGATATTATGACCACTCTCAATTATGAACAGTCTCCTCAAGAAAAAACAGGAAACCATTTCGCATTTCTGAAAAAGCCTTGGATGTGTGTTGAAATGCATTATCAGCTTTTCAGTCGTAATGATAAAGCTTATTATAACCTCATGCCAAATCCTTGGGATTATGCGGCACCTGTATCCCCATGTGAATGGAATTTTGATGACAACTGGTTCTTCCTGTATCTTTTTGCACACCTCGAAAAGCATTACAGCAAACGTGGTACGGGTATCCGTTCTATCATGGATATTTACATTTACCTCAAGCACAAAGAGAAAGATCTGGATTGGGATTATATCTATTCTCAGCTCGATAAAGTCGGAAAAATGCATATTTGTCAGGATCTTATACATCTCTCAAAGATATGGTTTGGCAACGCTAAATCCTGTCCTAAATATGACAAGATGTCAGTGTATATTTTCAGCAGTGGTGTTTATGGTACTAAAAAGCACCTTCTGGTCAATAGCTATAACAGCATGAACGCAAGCAGATATTACCTTTCAAGAATGTTCCCACCGTTGATCATGATGAAAAAACGTTATCCGATTCTGCGTAAAATGCCGATTCTTTTGCCACTTTTCTGGATAATCAGACTTATTTCTCTTTCTATCCTCAGACCTAAGGATATTAAACAGGAAATCAAATATATAAACTCAAATAAGGATAATGACAAGTAACTTTATCCATAATATGTGCAAAACTATCCTTGAGATAGATAAATATTAAATAACACTGCTCGTTGCAGTGAATTCGAAAGGGGAATTTTTATGGGACTTATTAAAGCTGGACTTGGTGCATTGGGTGGAACTCTTGCTGATCAGTGGAAGGAATTCTTTTACTGTGATTCAATGGATAAAAACACTTTAATGGTTAAAGGTCAGAAACGTGTAGGAGGTCGTTCTTCAAACACTAAAGGCAGTGATAACGTCATCTCAAATGGTTCAGGTATCGCTGTTGCTGACGGACAGTGTATGATCATCGTTGATCAGGGCAAGGTCGTTGAAGTTTGTGCTGAACCGGGTGAGTTCACTTATGATGCTTCTACTGAGCCTTCAATCTTTACAGGAAAGCTTTCTACAAGCATTAAGGAAACATTCAAAACTATTGGTAAGCGTTTTACTTATGGCGGTGACACCGGTAAGGATCAGAGAGTTTACTATTTCAATACAAAGGAGCTTATTGATAACAAGTTCGGTACTGCAAATCCTGTACCTTTCAGAGTTGTTGACTCTCGTATAAATCTTGATATCGACGTTTCACTCCGTTGTAATGGTGTTTACTCCTATAAGATAGAAGACCCTCTGCGTTTCTATTCATCAATTTCCGGAAATATTACGGACGAATTTACTCGTGATGAAATTGACGGTCAGCTCAAAACTGAGTTTATCAGTGCTTTGCAGCCTGCACTCTCAAAACTCTCCGATATGGAAATCCGTCCTAACCAGATAATCGCTCACAATACTGACCTCGAAAATGCTATGAATGAGGCTCTTACTGAGAAATGGTATAACCTCAGAGGTCTTAAAGTCGTTTCTGTTGCTATTGGCTCTGTTACTCTCCCTGAAGAAGATCAGGCTCTTATCAAGGAAGCTCAGAGAAACGCTATGTATCGTGACCCAACTATGGCTGCTGCGGCTACAGTTGGTGCTACTACTGACGCTATGAAGGCTGCTGCAAGCAACTCTGCAGGTGCTATGACCGGTTTCATGGGCATGGGTATGGCTATGCAGGGTGGTGGCATGAATAATGTCCAGAACCTATATGCAATGGGTCAGCAGCAACCACAGGCACAACAGCAACCACAGGCACAGCAACCAGCTACTCCTGCTCAGCAACCTGCTCAGAACGCAACCGGTTGGACCTGTTCATGTGGTTCAACTGCAACAGGTAAGTTCTGTCCTGAATGTGGTGCTCCAAAGCCTGCTGATGAAGGTTGGACTTGCTCTTGTGGTTCTGTAAACAAGGGCAAATTCTGTCAGAATTGTGGTTCAAAGAAGCCTGAGGGTGCCCCTCTCTATCAGTGCGATAAGTGTGGCTGGACTCCTGAAGATCCTCACAACCCTCCAAAATTCTGTCCTGAATGTGGCGACCTTTTTGATGATAATGATAAAAAATAAATAGACTTTAAGGTGTGCCGAATATTTACAAGACTATCCGGCACACCTTTGTTACTACATACTACAAGGAGAAATAATATGGCGAATTTATTGGAATATAAATGTCCCTGCTGTGGTGGTGCTATTGAATTTGACAGCTCACTGCAAAAAATGAAGTGCCCATATTGTGACAGTGAATTTGAAGTCGAGGCTCTTAAAGCTTATGACGAAGATCTGAAAAAAGACACTGATGACAATATGAACTGGGAAAGCTCTGTCGGATCTGAATGGCAGACTGACGAAACCACTGGACTCAGAGTTTATGTCTGCAAATCATGTGGCGGAGAAATTATCGGCGACGAGAATACTGCAGCAACAAGCTGTCCTTATTGTGACAATCCTGTTGTTATGACAGGTCAGTTCCAGGGTGACCTTAAACCAGATTACGTTATTCCTTTCAAGCTCGACAAACAGGCTGCAAAGCAGGCTTTTAAAAAGCACCTTGAAGGAAAACGTCTTTTGCCAAAGGTTTTCAAGAGTGATAACCACATTGATGAAATAAAGGGTATATATGTACCCTTCTGGCTCTTTGATGCTGATGTTGACGCTCATATTCGTTACGCTGCAACAAAAATAAGACGTTGGAGCGACAGCAAGTATGACTACACTGAAACAAGCTTTTATTCGGTTATTCGTGATGGTAACATTTCATTTGAGCGTGTTCCTGTTGACGGTTCAACTCAAATGCCTGATGACCTTATGGAATCGCTTGAGCCTTTCGATTTTTCACAAGCTGTTGACTTCCAGACTGCTTACCTTGCCGGATACCTTGCTGACAAGTATGACGTTACAGCTGAACAGAGTATCGACAGAGCAAATGAACGTGTTAAATTCAGTACAGAAGATGCTTTTAAGACTACTGTAAACGGATATGCAACCGTTACTCCGGAAAACAGTAACATCAACACTTCAAACGGTAAGGCAAGATATGCTCTATATCCTGTATGGATACTCAATACAACATGGAATAACCAGAAGTTCCTTTTCGCAATGAACGGTCAGACAGGTAAATTTGTCGGAAATCTTCCTGTTGACAAGTCTGCATATAAGAAATGGCTTTTCGGACTGACCGGCGCTATCACGGCAGCTGCTTTCGGAATTTCATATCTGTTATGGTTACTATAAGGAGGGTGTGAAAAAAATGAAAAAGTTTTTATCAATACTTTTATGTGCATTAATGCTTTCTGCACTCTCATTACCTGCTTTTGCAGATGACCCTGACAATTTTGAAGATATTTTCTCTGATATGCCTACTGATATCCCTGATGAAAGACTTTTGCCAAGGCTCGTTGACGATGCTGACCTGCTCACAGATGCCGAAGAAGCTTCGCTCATTGCAACTCTCGATGAGATAAGTGAACATCAGAAGTTTGATGTGGCAGTTGTTACTGTAGATTCACTCCATGGCTATAAGCCAATGGAATTTGCTGATGATTATTATGATTACTACGGCTTTGGTTTTGGTGAAGACAGAGATGGTGCTGTTCTTGTGCTCAGTATGGAAGACCGTGATTATTACATATCTACCTGCGGTTTCGGTATAAAAGCTATCTCCGATTCTGTGAGAGAAAATATGGAAGAAGAATTTGTTCCGTATCTGAGCAATAGCGATTATTATAATGGCTTCGACACCTTCGCTAATCTGTGCGATAAATACGTTACTGATGCAAGAACTTTTCCTTTCTTGTCAAGAATTCTTATTGCTCTTGCAATCGGTTTGATAATCGCACTTATCGTTGTTAAATCCATGAAAAACCAGCTTACATCAGTTACTATGCAGGATTCTGCTGCCAACTATACTAAGCCGGGAAGTATGAATATCATTGAAAGTCGTGATATGTTCCTCTATTCTAATATTTCTAAAAGTCCTAAAGTTCAAAGTTCGGACGGAGGAACTCACACTTCTTCCTCAGGAACAAGCCACGGTGGTGGCGGCGGTAAATTCTAAATACCAACACTATTATCTCAGCTCATCTCTTTTAAGAGATGAGCTGTTTTTGTATAAACCTTGATTTTCAAGTGCAAAATATATACAGTTCTCACTCTACACATCATAAAAATACTCAGTTCAAGTCACCATTATAATTGTACATGATAACAGAAAGGAAAATAGTGTATGAAAAACATTTTATTCTATGATACCAAGCCCTATGATAAAGAATATTTTGAAAAATTTAATAGTAAATATCAAATCGAATATACTGATGTAAAGCTGTCTGCAAAAACTGCCGTTCTGGCAAAAGGCTTTGACGGAGTGTGTGCATTTGTTAATGATGTCATTGATGCAAAGGCTATTGAAAAGCTGTACAAGTGTGGTGTTAAGGTCATTGCAATGCGTTGTGCAGGCTACAGTAATATTGATTTCAAGGCTGCATACAAAAAAATCAACGTTGTAAGAGTGCCTGCATATTCACCATTCGCTGTTGCCGAACACACAATGGCTCTGCTTTTAGGCATAAACAGACAGATTCACAAGGCCTATAACCGTATCAAAGAGCATAATTTCAGCATTGTCGGGCTGACCGGTACTGATTTACATGGGAAAACTGTCGGTGTTATCGGAACAGGCAAAATCGGTAAGTGCTTTATAAATATCTGTAAAGGCTTTTGTATGAAGGTACTCGCTTATGACCTTTTCCCTGACAAAAACGCAGGGCTTGAATATGTCAGCCTTGATGACCTTTTGAAAAACAGTGATGTCATATCACTCCATTGTCCTCTCACCGAGCAGACAAACAGGATTATCAACGCTGATGCTTTTTCAAAGATGAAAAAGGGTGTCTATCTGCTTAATACATCTCGTGGTGCTTTGATTGAAACGGAAGCTCTGCTTGATGCTCTCAACGATGGTACAGTTAAGGCTGCAGGTCTTGACGTATACGAAGAAGAAAATGACCTGTTCTTTGAGGACAATTCCAATACGCTCATCAAAGATGACGTTCTTTCGTTGCTTATATCAAAGCCCAACGTTCTGCTGACTTCTCACCAGGCTTTTCTCACACGAGAAGCTCTTGAAACAATCGCAAAGATAACGCTTTCAAACCTTGATGCGTTCTTTGACGGTAAACCTCTTGAAAACGAAGTCTGCTATCATTGCAACGGCAATAACCTTGAAAACTGTATCAAAAATCAGAACGGCAGATGCTTTTAAGTCTCAGTGTTACTTGATTTAAAGGGAAAAACGTGTTATAATGTTTGCATATTAAACTTTTGGAAAGGATTTTTCTGATGAAGGACGGTTATATAAAGGTCGCTGCCTGTACCCCTAAAATCAAGGTCGCTGATGTCGATTTTAATGTAAAAAGCATTATCGCTCAGATAAATGAGTGCAAACAAAAGCAAGTCAAAATCGCTGTTTTCCCTGAACTCTGTGTAACGGGTTACACTTGCCAGGACTTGTTTTTCCAGAGTACTCTCCTTGATAATGCAATGCTCGGACTTATAGATATTGTCAATGCTACAAAGGGTTATGATGCTGTTTTTGCTGTCGGACTGCCTGTTTTTGCATTCAACAAGGTATATAACTGTGCTGCGATTCTGCAGAATGGTAAAATATTAAGCTTTGTTGTCAAGACCTATCTTCCAAACTACAACGAGTTTTACGAAGCAAGGCATTTTGCTGCGTATGATGGCAGACAGGCTGAGCTTGACCTTAGCAAATTCGGATACACTGATTCAAAAGTCAGATTCGGACAGTTTGTTTTTGCTTGCGAAAATATTCCTGAACTGGTTCTCGGCTATGAGCTTTGCGAGGATCTCTGGACTGCAGACCCTGTTTCTAACCATCTTGCAAAAGCAGGTGCAACGCTTATCTGCAATCTTTCTGCAAGTGACGAAGTCATAGGCAAGGAAACCTATCGCAGACAGCTTGTTTCAAACCAGTCTGCAAGACTTGTTTCAGGCTATGTATACTGCTCTGCAGGTGACGGTGAATCAACTCAGGATATGGTCTTTTCAGGACACAACATCATCGCTGAAAACGGTGCTATTCTCAAAGAAAGTACTCTTTTCAGAAACGAGGTAACTATCTCTGAAATTGACGTAAAGAAGCTTGCTTTTGAGCGTCGCAAAATGTCAACTTATGACGCAAGCAAGGACTCTTGTATATTTGAAAACACTTCTGCTATTGATAAAATCAGCTTTGAATTAGATCTCTCCGACACAGTGATTACCAGATATGTGGACAAAACTCCGTTTATCCCTCAGGACAGCAATGAACGTAATTATCGCTGTGATCTGATTCTACAGATGCAGTCACAGGGCCTCAAAAAACGTATTGAGCACACAAACTCTCAAAGCGTTGTTATCGGAATCTCAGGTGGACTCGATTCCTGCCTTGCACTGCTTGTCTGTGTTGAAGCTATGGATCTGCTTAAACGTCCACATTCCGATATTGTAGCTGTAACAATGCCTTGCTTTGGCACTACAAAACGCACACGCTCAAACGCTGAAATTATTTGTGACGCTCTTGGAGTAACTTTCAGAGAGGTTGATATTACAAAATCGGTTTTACAGCATTTTGAGGACATCGGTCACGATAAAGATAATCATAATGTAGTGTTTGAAAACGGTCAGGCACGAGAACGTACAAAGGTGCTTATGAACATTGCCAACCAGACAAACGGCTTTGTTGTTGGAACTGGCGATCTTTCAGAGCTTGCACTCGGCTGGGCAACTTATAACGGTGACCATATGTCGATGTACGGTGTAAATGCGTCAATACCAAAAACGCTTGTAAGGCATATCGTGAAATACTACGGTGACACCTGCACAAGTGATAAACTCAGGGATGTACTGTTTGACATTCTTGATACACCTGTTTCACCTGAGCTTTTGCCGACTGACGAAACAGCTACTGAGATAACTCAGAAAACCGAAGATCTTGTTGGCCCTTATGAGCTTCACGACTTCTATCTCTATAACGGTATCCGCTGGGGATTCTCTCCTGAAAAGGTCTACCGTCTTGCAAGAATCGCTTTTAACGGTGAGTATGACGATGAAACGATACTCAAATGGCTCAGAACCTTCTATCGCAGGTTTTTCTCACAGCAGTTCAAACGCTCCTGCTTGCCTGACGGTGCAAAGATAGGTTCAGTAACGCTTTCACCAAGAGGGGACTGGAGAATGCCGTCTGACGCTATGGCAGACATCTGGTTGAATGAATTAAAAGCTCTTGATTAAAGTGAAATAGTCAATAGTTAGTAGACACAAAAAAGAATAATTTTAAGCTGCCAGTTCAATTCTGTATTGGACTGGCGTTTTTCTTTTAAGTTTTCGGACGGGGCGGACATAATTGAAGTAAACTAAAACAACGCAACAGAGGCTGACTCAAATTTGAGCCAGCCTCTGTTTTTTTATTTGATTAAAAATCAAAAAGATTACTTATTAAGATTTGCCTCAATCTTATCAAGTTCCTTGATAAGAGCCTCAGGGATTCTGCCACCCTTGCCAGCAATATCTTCTGAATAGTATCTTCTCATTTCAGCGATTTCAGCCTTCCAGAGGTCTTTATCAACATCAAGAAGCTTGTCGAGGATCTCAGGCGTTACTTCGTCCTCAATACCCTCAAGGTTAATGTCCTCAGGCTTTGGAAGATAACCGATTGGAGTTTCAACAGCATCAACAGTACCTTCACATCTCTTAATGATCCAGTCGAGAACTCTCATATTGTCACCGAAACCAGGCCACATGAAGTTGCCGTCCTCGTCCTTCTTGAACCAGTTAACGTTGAAGATCTTAGGAGCTTTATCGCCAAGCTTTTCACCCATTTCAAGCCAGTGAGCCCAGTAGTCACCAACGTTATAGCCGATGAAAGGCTTCATAGCCATTGGATCGTGACGGAGAACACCTACAGCACCTGTAGCAGCAGCAGTAGTTTCAGACGAAACAGCTGAACCGATATATGTTCCGTGAGTCCAGTCAAATGCCTGATATACCAGTGGAGTTGTCTTTTCACGACGACCACCGAAAATCATTGCAGAAACAGGAACACCCTGTGGGTTATTGAATTCTGAAGAAATACATGGGCAGTTCTCAGCAGGAGCAGTAAATCTTGAGTTTGGATGAGCAAGCTTATTGCCATCAGCAATATATTCAACACCGTTGACCTTTTCACCCTTCCACTCTGTTGCATTAACAGGAGGATTCTTGTCAAGACCTTCCCACCAAGGAGTCATGTTATCGTTATTGATAGCAACGTTTGTAAAAATAGCGTTCTTCTTAGTTGAAGCAAGTGCATTGAAGTTAGATTTAGCATTTGTACCAGGCGCAACACCAAAGAAACCGTTTTCAGGGTTGATAGCATAAAGTCTGCCATCCTCACCCGGTTTGAGCCAAGCAATATCATCACCGACTGTCCAGACCTTATAGCCCTTTTCTGTATAGCATACAGGAGGGATAAGCATTGCAAGGTTTGTCTTTCCGCAAGCTGATGGGAAAGCAGCAGTGATATATTTAACTTCACCGTCAGGCTTTTCAACACCAAGGATAAGCATATGTTCAGCCATCCAGCCTTCGTTCTTACCCTGGAATGAAGCAATTCTCAAAGCAAAGCACTTTTTACCGAGAAGTACATTTCCGCCATAAGCTGAGTTGATAGACCAGATAGTATTATCCTCCGGGAAGTGAACGATATATCTGTTATCAGGGTTAACATCAGCCTTTGAATGAAGACCTCTTACGAAGTCATTTGATGTATCGCCAAGGTTCTCAAAAGCCTTAGCACCCATTCTTGTCATGATATCCATGTTAAGAACAACATAGATAGAGTCTGTAAGCTCAACGCCGACCTTAGCCAAAGGTGAGCCGATAGGACCCATTGAATATGGGATAACATACATTGTTCTGCCCTTCATAACACCGTCATACATAGGTGTAAGCTTAGCATACATTTCAGCAGGTGAGCACCAGTTGTTTGTAGGACCTGCATCCTCTTCCTTTGTTGTACAGATAAAAGTTCTGTCCTCAACACGAGCAACGTCGTTTGGAAGCGTTCTGTGATAAAGGCAACCAGGATATTCGTCCTGATTCATTTCGATCATTTCGCCTGTTGAAAGTGCTTCGTCACGAAGTGCCTGGATCTGTTCGTCGGAGCCATCGATCCATACTACTTTATCAGGTTTTGTAAGTGCAATCATTTCATCAACCCAAGCGTTAACGTTAGGGTTCTTTGTAAGACTTGCCATAAGATTTTTACTCCTCTCATACTATATACTCTTTTTATTGAAAACTTGAAAAATTCAAATCTTCTACAAATAACATTATACCCTATAAAAGCTTTTTTGTCAACACCTGATTTGTGATATAATTAACGATATTTTGCAATAATGTTTATCAGATTGTTCAAATTTGCGTTATTTTAACTCAATAAATCTTTTGACGTTGCGGATTTTTGAATTACAATAATAGAAATCTTGCAAAATTGTTATAAAACAAGCTGTATGCCAATAAGTTAAAAGTCATCCTTCAATAACGTTTACAATAAGAAATCTGCTATTTGCACAAATAAGTATTTTCAGTCATTGAGTTATTGTGCAAAAATACCGCTTGATAAAATTCCACAGAAACAAACTACAGAACTTTTATTGCATATTTATATGATATAAAGGATTTAAATTGCTTTTATTTGTGAAACTCTGACAAAATCAGAAATTCATCCGAAATTTTTGCTCAATTTGATTTTATAATAAAACAGTTATATCATAAATATATCAAAGATAACAGGAGAGATTTATATGGCATCAACAAATCAGAAAATAAAAAAACTGGCACTTACAGGACTTTTCATGGCAATGACATATGTGCTCACTGCTTTTTTTCACATTCCGACGATAAAAGGTTACGTTCATGTTGGTGACGCTATTGTTTTTATTGCTTCTTGTGTGCTTCCTACACCTTACGCAATAGCATCTGCTTCTATCGGAGGTGCACTTGCTGATGCATTATCAGGTTACTGGATATGGGTTCCTGCAACTCTGTTAATCAAAGGACTTACTGCTCTGTTTTTTACATCAAAAAAAGAAAAAGTTATTTGCAGACGAAACCTGCTTGCATTAATCCCTGCATTAATTTTATGTGTTGGCGGTTACGGTCTTTACAGTGGTTTTGTGATATACGATTCACTTGTGGCAGGCTTTGCAGATGCATTTGCAAACACAATGCAGATTGTAACAAGTGCATTTCTGTATGTAATCTTAGGTCTTGCTTTTGACAAGCTTAGTTTAAAGAAAAAGATGCAATAAAATATATTATGACGATAACACCCCGATAGAATTTATCGGGGTGTTTTCCTTGTCATAAACTTATTATTCTTTTGTGCACTGACTTTTCTATAATAATTACTCTTCGACATCAATAACTGAAACAGGACATCCTTCGGCACAATTACGCACTAAATCTTCTTCTGAGCTGTCGGGCTGTTTTATTACATAAGATTTATCATCCTCGTTAAAATCAAAGACATCAGGACATTCATTTACACAGAAGCCACAGCTTATGCACCCTTCCTGATCCACATAAACCTTCATTACAATTCAATCCTTTCCTTTTTAGTTGGCATAAATTTACCGTCCTTATTATACCCGTTTGTGAAAGTTATAAACATCTTAAAATCATTATGCACACATCGTCAAAATACGACATATATTGAAATGATACGTCTTTTAAATATAACAAACAAAGGAGATATTATAATGGACTTTTTTGAAAGTGGCGTTTTAGGCAAAATCTTTGACGCTGACAATTCAGTCATGGATAGCGACAGCTGCAGCTGTCCTCAGCCTGTAGGAAAATTTCCTGCTGAAACACCCGTTGCAATGGCTTATGTACCGTTTCAGCAATGGGAAAATCCATACGACAAAGATGCAGGCTTATCAAGGGGGACTATCTTCCCATCACTTGATAAGCCGTTCATTGGCAAGGGGGTAAGAGATTGTGACAATGACTGACAAACAGAGAGCTATGCGAAAGGTACAGGCTGCAACCTTTGCACTCGTTGAAGCTAATCTTTATCTGGACAGTCACCCGACCTGTCCGAACGGTCTGGAATACTTTGCGGAACACAAAAAAGCTTACGAAAAGGCAGTAAAGGAATATGAAGAAAGATTCGGGCCACTTACTGCAAATGCATCAAACGATACAAAAAAGTGGAATTGGGTAGTCACACCTTTTCCATGGGAAAGAGGTGAGAGCTGATGTGGCAATATCAAAAGAAACTTGAATATCCAGTAAACATTAAAAATCCTAATCCCGCTTTGGCAAAGGTAATAATTTCGCAGTTGGGCGGTCCTGATGGTGAAGTCGGTGCTGCTATGAGATACCTTAACCAGCGTTATGCAGCACCATGCCGTGAGATTCAGGCAATCCTGACAGACGTCGGCACTGAAGAACTTTCTCACATGGAGATCGTTTCAGCTATTCTTTATCAGTTGACGAGAAACCTATCCATCAAAGAGATAAAGGAAAGTGGTTTTGACACCTATTTTGTGGACCACACTACAGGTATCTATCCTATTGCTGCTTCCGGAGTTCCTTTCACCGCAAGTATATTCCAGAGCACAGGTGATCCTCTTGCTGACCTCCATGAGGATCTTGCTGCTGAACAAAAAGCACGACTGACTTATGATAATATCCTGAGATTGACTGATGATCCTGATGTTCGTGATCCTATCAAATTCCTCAGAGAACGTGAGATAGTTCACTTCCAACGTTTCGGTGAAGGTCTGAGAATGACACAGGATATGCTTGATGCTAAAAACTTCTATGCTTTTAACCCAAGCTTTGATAAAAAGAAAACAAAATAACTTTTGTATTATAAATCAATGAGGCATATCTCATTTTATTCACACAACAGTAAAACTAAATAATAGCAAAAAGCCTCCTATGCCAGAGTAGAACCATATTTTAAAGCGACTAAAGAATACAACGTTGCGTCGTCAATCTAAAGACGTGGAAACCCTTCTGATAACGCTATGAGAGAATTTTTCTTTTCTGTCTTGAAGACAAAGTGTATTTATCGGGTGAAACCCATGACTTCTACAACAATGAACGTATTCAATTTAAAACAAAACTGACTTCGCTTAAAAAACGAAGTCAGTATGTTGCTTAAAATTTAATATTGCACCATAGGGGCGTTTTTGAATTATCCATATAGTTTGGGGAGGTACATAACTTTAACCCTTTGCGTCATACCAGCTTGCACCAACATTTACATCAACAAGCATCGGAACTGCAAGGGATACTGCATTTTCCATTTCTTCTTTCAGGATAGCTGACGCTTTTTGCACATCATTATCCGAAGCTTCAATGATAAGCTCATCGTGAACCTGCAAAATAAGTCTTGCATCAAGCTTTTCGGCTTTGAGTCGCTCATAAACCTTGACCATTGCAATCTTGATTATATCCGCAGCAGCACCTTGTATCGGCGCATTCATTGCTGCACGTTTACCGAAAGCCTGAATCATCTTGTTGCTTGCAGAAAGCTCAGGAATATATCTTCTTCTGCCGAAAAGCGTGGTAACATATCCATCTTTTTGCCCATTAGCAACAGTTTCGTCCATAAACTTACTAACTTTCGGAAAGTTATCGAGATAGCTCTGAATATATCTCTTTGCCTCAGCAACAGATACTCCGATATCCTTTGAAAGTGAAAATGCTCCGATACCATATATGATACCAAAGTTTACTGCCTTTGCAGCTGAACGCATTTCAGGTGTGACAAAATCCTCAGGGAGATCAAAAACCTGAGAGGCAGTGCTTCTATGAATATCCTTGCCGTCCTTGAAAGCAGACTGCATATTCTCGTCGCCACAAACGGATGCAAGAACTCTCAACTCAATCTGGCTGTAGTCAGCGTCCAGCAGAGAGTATCCGTCCTCAGCTACAAAAAACTTTCGCATATTTCTGCCGATCTCTTTTCTGACGGGGATATTCTGCATATTCGGCTCGGTTGATGAAATTCTGCCTGTACGGGTTTCAGTCTGCTTGAACACTGAATGTACCCTGCCATCGGAATCAATCTGTTTAAGCAGTCCTTCAACGTACGTAGAATTAAGCTTGGTCAGTGTGCGGTATTCTATGATAAGAGGTACAATCGGGTGCTTGGATACAAGCGATTCAAGCACCTCAGCGTTAGTGGAATAGCCACTTTTGGTTTTCTTTTTGACAGGCAGTTTCAAATCCTCAAAAAGCACTTGTCCGAGCTGTTTCGGAGAGGATATGTTGAACTCCTTGCCTGCATAGGTGTAAATCTCGTCTGTGATACGGTCTATATCTGCCGAAAGCTGAACTCCAAAGTCCTTGATTCCTTGTATATCAGCTTTGACGCCCCATACTTCCATTGAAGCCAACACTTCGCATAGTGGGAGTTCAATATCGTTATAAAGCTTGTCCATCTGAGTAAGTTCAAGCTGTTTTTCAAGGCATATGTGCAACGCTGAAAGACTTGAAATGTCAGCAAGCTCACCCATGTCACTGCGATAAGCAACATTGTAAGCAAGACAAAGATTTTCGACAGTATACTCACTTGCCTGAGAGTTGAGCAGGTAGCCTGCAAGATCACAGGAAAATACAAGATTTTTAAGCTCGCTACCATGACCAAATGCAAGCTTGTGAGCCTCTTTTCCCTCAAAACAGATTTTTTTGCAGTCAGATGCAAAAAACTTCACCATAAGCTCATCGTTATCTGAAAGGTAAATACAGTCCTCAAAAAGCACCTGTAAAGCGTTATCCGAATAAATAAAATAACAGGTTTTATCAGCAGGAAACGCCGATAAATCGGATTCAATAAGTTGCTTTGAATCATATTTCGGGAGATCAGAAAGCTTTGTTTTCTGTTCGATAATCTCATCATTGCTGTTTGCACCTGCTCCCGTCAAACCGAGCCTGTCCATAAGCTTGTTCATTTCAAGACGCGCCAAAAGCTGTCGTGACTTGTCAACATCACGTTCTCCAAGTCTGTAAGCCTCAGGGTCTTTATCAACAGGTACATCAAGAAAAATCTCTGCAAGAAAACGGCTGTTCAAGGCATCACCATGACCAGCTTCAAGCTTTGCACGGACACTTTTTGTAAGAGTCATGCTATCAAGATTTTTATAAAGCTCATCAATACTGCCTTGTTGCTGTATAAGACTTAGTGCAGTTTTCTCACCGATTCCCTTTACACCTGAAATATTGTCGCTCGAATCTCCCATAAGAGCCTTGACTTCGATCATCTGTCGAGGCTGAACGCCATACTCCTCCATGATACGATCAGGGGTGTAAATCTTTGTTTCCTTAACACCTGCAAGACGCACAGTAACATTATCGTTTATAAGCTGAAAGCTATCTCTGTCACCCGTGAGAATAAAGCACTCGTTACCCGAATCGGCAAAAATCTTTGAGAGCGTACCGAGAATATCGTCAGCCTCATAGCCCTCACATTCGATTGTTTTTATGCCGAGATCGGTAAGCAGTTCTTTTATAAGTGGCATTTGCAATGCAAGCTCTTCAGGCATACCCTTACGGTTTGCTTTATAACTTGGATCAGCTTTGTGACGAAAAGTCGGAGCTTTAAGGTCAAACGCAACCGCAACGCAGTCAGGTTTTACAGCCTCAAACTCCTTCAGATATATATTCATAAACCCCGTAAGTGCATTGGTATATTCGCCCTTTGAAGACGAGAGTACTCTTATACCATAAAACGCACGGTTCATGATGCTGTTTCCGTCAATAGCAAGTAATTTCATTTTTACACCTCTGTATTATTAAAGTTTACAGGATTATATTAATCACAATTTCTTTTCACACTCATTATTCTGAGAGCTTGTCCAACGACAGTGTTGCAATACCGTTGAGATCCTGTCCTGCACGTTTACCTGCAATATAATCGAAATACGCCTGACAGCCTATCATTGCAGCATTGTCACCACAGTATCTGAACTCAGGCATGAAAAGCTTGTAACCACGTTTGTCACAAGCCTCCTGCAAAGCATTGCGAACACCTGAATTTGCCGAAACACCGCCTGCAAGCCCGATAGTAGTGTACCCGTATTCTTCAGCTGCTTTCATTGTTTTTTCAACAAGTATTTCCGAGATAGTCTTCTGGAATGATGCTGCCATGTCCTCACGGTTAATAGTTTCACCCTTCTGAGCAGCGTTGTGAACTGTGTTTATAACAGCAGTCTTCAATCCCGAAAAACTAAAATCAAATTCCGAACCCTGCACCTTGGGCTTAGGTAGCTTGAAAGCATCAGGATTTCCCAATTTTGATGCCGAATCAATGTGCTTTCCGCCGGGATACTCATATCCTAAAGTCCTTGCCACCTTGTCAAAACACTCACCTGCAGCATCATCTCTTGTCCTTCCGATGACGTGATATTTTGTGTAATCTCTCACTTCAACAATATGGCTGTGCCCTCCTGACACTACAAGACACAGGTACGGAAGTTTAAGCTCAGGATGAGAAATATAGTTCGCTGCAATGTGCCCTGCAATATGGTGTACAGCAATCAATGGCTTTCCTGTAGAGAGAGCCAATCCCTTTGCATAGCTTATGCCTACAAGCAAAGCACCAATAAGTCCAGGTGCATAAGTCACAGCAATAGCGTCAATATCTGATAAAGTGCAGTTGCTTTCTTTGAGAGCCTCAGCAACGACTGTTGATATGTTTTCACAGTGCCGACGTGAAGCGATCTCAGGCACAACTCCACCATAAAGCTTGTGTTCGTCAATCTGAGTAGCAACAATATTTGAAAGCACATTTACTCCGTCCTCAACAACGGCACAAGCTGTTTCGTCACAAGAGCTTTCTATAGCAAGAATTCTCATGTTGATAATCTTTCCTTTCAGTTAAATTTGTATATCACGGAACGGAAACTCTGTCAGAATCTATTCCCTCTGTTTCATAAATGAATGTATACCCTGTATGCCTGCTGTAATTGCTCACAAGAAGTATTCTGTCCAAAGCTTGTATGCATAAAGTCATCTTCTATTTGCTGTCAAGTCCGTATATCCTGTTCATTTCATCAGAAAAACCACCGTTTTCACCCTGGGTAAAAAGCGAAGGCTCAACCTGTAAGAACGGATTTCCACCCTTTCGACTCTCGACAAGCACAAGCCACGGAGCTGTATACGGATTTTTGGATACAAAGCGTACTCGTTTCGGTTCAAGACCATTTCCCCTCATAGCGACCATGATATCGCAGAGTCGCTGAGGTCTGTTGCAGATACAAAGTCGTCCACCGAATTTCAGATTCCTTGCAGCTGCTTTGCACACATCATCAATAGTGCACATCATTTCGTGCCTTGCGATTGAAACAGCTTCAAGGTCATTTTTTGCACCGGTGTTATCAATCTTGTATGGTGGGTTGCAGGTGATAACATCAAGCTCCTGCTCAGATTTCCAGTCTTTCAGATCACCCATAACAGGTGTAATGCTGTCAATGTGAGAACGCTCCAGCGAAATTCTTAGCTGATCATGAGCTTTCTGCTGTATTTCCAGAGCAAAAATGTGCTTAGGTCGTGAATTTTTGTGCATAAGCAGTGCAACAATTCCACTTCCTGTACAAAAATCGCAAACGCTGTCCTTGTGACGTGGTTTGGCAAAGTCAGCAAGCAAAAATGCATCCGTGCCGAAACGGTGTTCGGTAGATATACATATTTCTATATCATCACCCAGTTTTTCAAAGGTGAAATCATCATATTTAATGTTAGTATCCATTTTTCATATCCTTTGTCATAAGCCATGCATTTTCTGTAGGGTTCCGATAGTAGTTCTTTCGTTCACCAAACTTGAAAAAACCATGCTTCCGGTATAAACTTTGTGCAGGAATATTGCTTTCTCTGACTTCAAGAAAAGCAACATCTGAACCGCTGTACTTGTCCAGAGCATTAGCAATCAGTCTGTCCGCAATGCCTTGTTTTCGGTACTCTTTCAGCACAGCGATATTGTTTATCGTTAGCTCGCCGACAACGCAGGATAAGTTTATAAACCCTGCTATTTTTCCATCGACAACGGCAACAAGAATATCACCGCTGTTGCTTGAAAGCTGATATTCAAAGCTCTGCTTGCTCCAGGGATCTGAAAAGCAAGTATTCTCAATTAAACAAATATCTTCACAGTCACTAAGCTGAGCTTTCCGGATCACAATATCAGAATTACTCATTTTCCTTGTCCTCTAAAAGCATAGCATAAAGCTCTCCCTTTGAGAAGTCTGTGGATTTTGCAATCTCCTTACAAGCGTCAGCACCTCTCATGCCCTTTGACACAAGATTTTTTACCTGCTCGTAAGCTTGCTCTATCGTTTCAACCGAAACAAGCTCCTCTGCTTTAGCTCCCTCAACAACAAGAACAAATTCACCCTTAGGCTTGTTCTGAGTGTAATATTCAATGGCCTCTGAAAGCGTAGTCCGGAAAACCTCTTCATGAATTTTAGTCAGCTCACGACAAAGTGAAATCCTTCTGTCACCGAAATATTCAAACATATCTTTCAGCGTATAGATAAGCTTGTGAGGTGCTTCATAAAATATCATCGTTGACGTACAGTTTTTGACCTGTGCAAGATGAGAGTATCTCTGTTTTTTTGTGACCGAAAGGAATCCCTCAAAAGCAAATCGTGACGTATCCAGACCACTTATTGCAAGAGCCGAAACCACTGCTGACGGCCCCGGAACAACATTAACCTCAATACCCTGTTCGGCACAAAGCTTTACAAGATCCTCTCCAGGATCTGAAATACAAGGCATACCTGCATCAGTAACGATAGCAGCGTTCTCACCTGCAAGCAACCTGTCGATAATTTGTTTTCCTGCAGTTTTAGTATTATGCTCATGATAGCTCAAAAGCGGTATCTTTATATCAAAATAGTTTAAAAGTTTAGCTGTTACCCTTGTATCCTCAGCGCAGATAAAATCGACCTTCCTAAGCGTTTCCACTGCACGATAAGTCATATCACCAAGATTTCCGATGGGTGTTCCCACCAAAAAAAGCTTCCCCATGCTTATTTTCAGTCCTTTCTGTTATCTGCTCAAAATCTGTTGTGCCATCTGCTCCAAATCAGAATACTCATTCAAAAGTCCACAATCTCCACGCATTTTTGCAGAATTCGGCAATCCCTTTATGTACCATGCAACATTTTTACGCATCTCTTTCATACCCTGATTTTCTCCTTTGTATTCACAAAGCATTTTCCCATGTCTGAGCATAACCTGCATTTTTTCTTCAAGTGATATTTCAGGTAAAAGCTCACCTGTTTCAAGATAGTGCCTGATTTCACGGAAAATCCATGGCTTGCCATAAGAGCCACGACCTATCATAACAAGATCACAGCCTGTCTGATCGTACATATCCTTGCAATCCTGTGGTGTCTTGACATCGCCGTTTCCGATAACGGGTATGCTTACAGCCCGCTTTACCTGTCGGATTATGTCCCAGTCTGCACATCCTGAGTACATCTGGTTTCTTGTTCGACCATGAACAGCAATAGCTGAAACGCCTGCCTGTTCGAGATTTTTTGCAAACTCCACGGCATTTATGCTGTCAGCGTCCCAGCCTGCACGAATTTTTACAGTAACGGGACATTCAGCATATCTTACGACCTCTTTTGCAATATCAAAAGCAGTTTTCGGAGCTTTCATAAGAGCTGAGCCACTACCGTTGCCAACTATTTTCGGTACCGGACAACCCATGTTGATGTCAATAATATCAGGCTTATACCGGTTAAGCAGGTAAGCAGCCTTGCCCATATATACAGGCTCTTCACCAAATATCTGCAAAGCCATAGGGCGTTCCTGCTGCTCGATTTCGCAAAGTTTTGCAGTTTTCTTATCGCCAAAGCAAAGACCTTTTGATGAGATCATCTCACTCACAAGATAGCTTGCACCGAACTCCCTGCACAGCAGACGATAGCTTTTGTCTGCAACCGATGCCATAGGAGCAAGTGCTGAAGTTTTTTCTATTTTTATATTACCTATACTGATTTTTTTCATAAGCTTTCCTTTATGTTTATTTTATCTGCATATAATAACAGTATAGCACATTTCTCAAAAAAAATAAAGAGCTGTTGTAAAGTTGCACAAGTAAAGGTGTATAAATTTGTGAAAGATTTTTTCAGAAATTTGTATACAAGGCACAAAAAATGTGTTATAATAAATAACATAATGAAATATGGTTTAAGTATTTTGTTGAAGAAGGGAGGCATTTTATGAAGTCTATCATAACAATAAGCCGTGAATTCGGAAGTGGCGGACGTGAGATTGGAAAAAATCTTGCTAACCAGCTTGGCATACCGTTTTATGATAAGGAACTTCTGGAATTGGCCTCAAAAGAAAGTGGTATATGCAAGGAGCTTTTTGTCAGTCATGATGAAAGCTATACAAACAGCCTGCTCTATTCGCTTGTAATGGGAGCTTATCCTGTATCTCAAGATGGAAAGATAAATCCTGAAATGCCACTTAACCATCGTATTTTTCTTGCCCAATTCGAAACAATAAAGAAAATTGCAGAAGAAGGTCCGTGTATAATTGTCGGCCGTTGTGCAGATTATATTTTGAAGGACAATGACAATGTTATTAACTTCTTTATAATGGGCAATATGCCTCAGAAGAAAAGACGTATTCTTGAAAGATATGATATAGAAAAGAACAAAGTCGAGGATTTCATAAGAAAAACGGATAAACGTCGAGCAAATTATTATAACTATTATTCCGACATGAAGTGGGGAGAGGCTAAGAATTATGATCTTTGCATCAACTCCTCGAAGACGGGGCCAGACGGTGCAGTTGAGCTTATGAAAGCCTATATAAATATTAAAGAAGCAAACTGATACTATATTTCTTTTTCATTATCTTCCTTTATTATGATTAAAGCTGTCGGATTCTCGGCAGCTTTTTTCATAGTAAACAAACTGAAAGGACGTGTTGTTATGTATGTACCAAATGAAAAACGATATGAAAAAATGGTGTATAACCGTTGTGGAAACAGTGGATTAAAGCTACCTGCTGTGTCACTTGGAATGTGGCAGAACTTCGGATACAAGGACAGCTTTGATAACATCGAAAAGATGTGTCACACAGCCTTTGATCTTGGCATAACGCATTTTGACCTTGCTAACAATTACGGTTGGCCGTATAACGGCTCGGCAGAGGAAAATTTACGACTCGTGCTTGATCGTGGTATGCGACAGTTCAGAGATGAACTTTGCATTTCTACAAAAGCAGGGTATGATATGTGGCCAGGCCCTTACGGTGATAAAAACGGATCAAGAAAATATCTGCTCTCTTCGCTTGACCAGTCACTTAAAAGAATGAAACTTGATTATGTTGATATTTTTTATCATCATGTCCGTGATCCTGAAACACCGCTTGAAGAAACTGCAATCGCACTTGATTCCACTGTAAAACAGGGTAAGGCTCTATATGTTGGTATTTCCAACTATAACAAAGCTGACACGGCTAAGATGCTGGACATTTTCCGTGAACTTAGAACCCCGTTCGTGGTAAATCAGCCGTCCTACTCAATGCTCAACCGTTGGATAGAAGATGACGGTCTGCGTGATTTTGCTTATGATGAGGGTATTGGTCTTGCAGTATTTTCACCGTTATATCAGGGATTTTTGACAGACAGATATTTGAACGGAGTTCCTGCTGATTCAAGAGTTGCAAAGGGAAATACATGGATTGGCAACGAGCTTGATGATGCTATGCTCAAAAAGCTGAACGCTCTTAATAACATTGCAAAAAACAGAGGTCAAAAGCTTTCACAGCTTGCACTTTCATGGGTTCTCAGAGAAGGCAAGGTAACAACCGTGCTTATCGGAGCCAGCAGACCTGAACAGATAATCGAGAACGTTGAAGCAGTATACAAGACCGAGTTTACTCAAGATGAGCTTGAAGCTATTGAGAATGTACTGAGAGGCTGAGCTTAAACTCTTGCACCAACGATGTGAAGCAATCTGATATTGTCAAACAAATAGCTTGAAAGCGGTCGCATATAGGCATCAAATGTATGTGAGGCAACATAGATATTACCGTTTCTGACTGAAACGATAACCAGAGTGTGATAGAATCGCCCATCACTGTCACCAAGCTGAACAATATCGCCTGTCTGAGCATAGTTCAAGGCAAGCTCTATTGCATAAGGTCCGATGCCTTTATTGTTAGTAAGGAAATTATACAAAAATCCTACTCCTGTCCATGCCGGAGCACGATCGTTGGGTGAATTATAGTACCAGCCGAAGGTCGGAGTATAGTTCATAACTCCACAACCTGCATAAATACACTGCGAAGCAAAATTTGTACAATCACCACCGATATTCTCAAAATCGAGGTATCGGTGATTTCTTTTTAAAGCCCATTTTTCAGCATAGGCAAGAGCCTTTTTCCTGTTGTAATCTATGTTTTTCATAAGCACTATTCCTTTCGATTTTTATAATAGTTTATTCCCGAAAGGAATGATTTGTTATCTTGACACAAAAAAGCGATGGTGTTTGCCATCGCTTTTTTAATTATTAATTTTTAATTTTATTTTTTATAACAAGTGAGTATGCCATTGCACCAACTATAGTGATAATACATTCAAAAAGCATATAAAAACCGTTGTAACCAAGGCTGTAGATCCATACTGATTTCCAGCCATCTGCATATTCTCCCCAGATCGTAACGCCTGATGTAAAGTGGCAAGCAAATCTCAACAATGATGCTACAAAAGCACCAAGAGCAACTCCGATAGTTGGCTTTTTAAGATTTCTGAAAAGTGCTCCGCCGATACCCAGAACAGCGAATGCTATAACGTAATCAAGGAAGATCAGGATAAAGTAAGCCATAACTCCTTTAACGTAAGCGAAGTTTCCAAGTCCTTGTAGAAGCATTTGTAAAATACCGTGAACAACTCCGACAAATGCACCCCATTTAAAGCCATGTCTGTAGCCGTAAATAACTATCGGTACTTGGCTGAACGCTGTAACCGAACCTCCCATCGGAGCTTCAAAGACTTTTATGTATGACAACACTGTTGCGAGTGCTATCATAATTGCTCCTTCTACCATGATTTTTGTTTTTGAATTTTGCATAAAAACCCTTCTTTCTGAATATTTAAGGGCAAAAACTACAATAAAAAAACCACAGGCTATTTAAACCTGTGGCATAAAGCTCTGAATATTTTCCTACGTCGGCATTATCCGAATCAGGTTATGGGTCGAAACTCAATCGTTTCCTCTCAGCCATTCAGCTCCCCTTTTTTATATGCAATTTTCACTCTTTGAAAAGTATACCACATATTCTGACAAAAGTCAACAGCAAATTTCGATATAAAAATAAAAACCGCTGCCACTTTTGCGACAACAGTTTTGTTTGGTGGGAGAGGATGGATTCGAACCATCGAAGCTGAAAGCAACAGATTTACAGTCTGCCCCCTTTGGCCACTCGGGAACTCTCCCAAATATTAAATTATAATAAAAATAAATGGAGCTGGTGGACGGACTCGAACCCCCGACCTGCTGATTACAAATCAGCTGCTCTACCAACTGAGCTACACCAGCTTATTTTACTGTTTTATGCTTGTCAACAGCTTTTGTCCGACAGCTTAATTATTATACACCGTATATGTGAAAATGTCAATACTTATTTTGCGATTTGTATATGTGCACAAAAAATGTTACTGCTAATTATGCTGTTTTGTAGCGTACTGTAAAAAACGCCTCCACGCTATCGGTGGAGGCATAATGATATTTCATGTTATTTGTTTTCTGAGAGGAACTTCTCTGTATCAAGAGGATAGTTCTTAAGGTCAGGAAGCTTTTCAAGTGTCAGAACACGATCATTTGTGTAGATTTTCTTCCACATATCAATAGTTGTATACTGATCTGAAAGCTGCATATCCTTGAGAGTAAACTCACCGTTCCATGTACAGAACCAAGCCCATCTTGCACCATCGTTGAACGCAAGATCAGGATCAAACAATGCACCATTTTCAGTAAGTGCAACGATCTTCTGAGTATCTGTTACAGACTTTGTATAGTCGAAAGTTTCTTTCTTTGATGAGCTGTCATGCTCGTTCGCATAAATGTCATAACCGAGAATGTCAACATATTCATCACCAGGGTAATAAGATGGGTCCTGTCCGTTCCATACCCAGATGAGGTTGTTGATGTTGTGATAGTTTGTCAGACGATCATACATGAGCTTCCAGAGTTCCTTGTAAGACTCAGCTCCTGATGCACCCCACCAGAACCAAGGATTCTTCCACTTAGGATCTCCTCCGCCTTCGTGAAGAGGACGCCAGAGAATAGGAACATGGTTATCATCAAGCTGAATCAGTATCTCCGCAATAGCGTCAATATCTCTTATAAGCAGATCATAGCCTTTTTTATCCTCACCACGCAAAGCTTTTCCGAGGTTGAAGGTAGTAGCTTCCTGTCTGAAGCCTTCATACCATGGTTTTCCATTGGCATTGAGATATGGCTCAGGAGCGTTCCAGTGCCAACACATAGTAACGATACCGCCCTCGTTGTTCCACCAGTCCATAGCCTGAGCAGGAACCATCTTTCCTTCGTTAGAGCCATTTGCTATACGGCTTGGTGAAGCTTCGATAAGGTCCAGACCAAGGATTGCAGGAGTAGCACCTGTTACTCTTTTGATTTCTTTGAACTCACGACTTTCCTTACCTTCATCTTTTGAAGAATACTGTCCTGAGATGGTATATTTTCCATAAACGTCTGTAAGGAAGTTATAAAGACGCCTTGTTTCTTCAGTAGCGTTTTTATTGGAAAGCACCTTGCTTACTTTAAACTCATTAAGATCAATAGCCTTAGCACAGCTGAGCACCATTGAGTCGATATAAACACCCTTGAGATTGTCCTTTGTGTTGAAAGAAATGATGTGCTTGCCTGCCGGGAGAAGTACCTTTTCGGTTGTATTTGGTTCAAGTGATGCGGATTCGATTTTTACCGACACAAGCATTGCACCGTCAAGAGAAATCTGACATTCAGAACCTGCCTGGTCTGCACAGCTCATGAGAGTAAGATCATAGCTACCCTCAGCAGGCAGATCTATTTCAATTTCAACCTTGTCAGACAACTGTTCACTGTTATTGAACAGATTTACAATACCCTTACCTGTATATTTTCCGAACGATTCCTTTGAAATGGTAAAAGCCTCTCCTGAAAGCTTACCGTCCTCAATTTCAAAAGTCTGATTGAAGTCCTCAGGGACTTTGTTTTCAATCACAAAATCAGAAAGATCGAAGTTGCCGAGAGTTTCAACAACCGGCGCTGTAGTTATATTTGCTCTTGTTGTTGATTTTTTAGTTTCTGATGAATCAGTTTTGTCACTGTCAGTACAGCCTGCAACGGAAAGCATCATTGCAGTTGCAAGAGAAAGTGAAACAAGCTTTTTAAATGAAACAAACATATTTCCATAAACCTCTTTTCCATATATATTGACGGATTTTTTATGAACATTTAACACTAAAACATAAAAAATCACCTGATTTAAGTTTAATATCTGGAATAATCTTTGTCAATAGTTTTTTCAAGTTTTACATTGTGTTAATATTTAATCATACACCGCTATTGACGTTTGATTTAAAAAGTAGTAAAATATTCTATGTAAATAATAATCTTTGAAAGGAATGCTTTGTTATGAAAAACTTTATCGTTGAAACATCAGCACGTCACGTTCATGTGACACAGGAAACACTTGAAACTCTGTTCGGAAAGGGTGCAACTCTTACACATAAGAAGGATCTTTCACAGCCGGGACAGTTTGCTTGCGAAGAAAGAGTTACTATCGTCGGACCAAAGAAAGAGCTTCCTAACGTATCAATCCTCGGCCCATGCCGTCCTGCTGATCAGGTTGAGCTTTCTGCAACTGATGCACGTTCAATCGGCATCGTTGCTCCAGTAAGAGAGTCCGGTGACGTTGCTGGTTCAGGTGCTTGCAAGATCGTTGGACCATGTGGTGAGGTAGAAATTAACGAAGGCGTTATCGTTGCAAAAAGACATATTCACCTTACTCCTGCTGACGCTGAGGAGCTTGGTGTTGTTGACAAGCAGGTTGTTTGCGTTAAGATCAAAACTGCTGACAGAACTGCTATTCTTTGCGATACAGTTTGCCGTGTACACGAAAATTATGCAAGAGCAATGCACATCGACACAGATGAATCAAATGCTGTCGGTGCAGGCAGGGATCAGATGGGCGAAATTGTTTCTTGCTGTTAATACTTAACTATATAACGAAGATAGTATTTAAACGGAGAGGCTTTATTTAAAAAGCTTCTCCGTTTTTTGTTAAAATCCTTAAAAAAGTTGTGTTTTCCTCTTTTCAACCCTTGAAAAATAGTGTATAATATAATTAATAATATCAATTTTTCAGAATGGAGGATTATTATGAACAAAAATGAGATAAGAGTAAGAATTTTCAATAAGGAATATTGCCTTATGACAGACGAAACAAAGGAGTATACTGACAAGCTTGCAGCAGACCTTAATAACAGAATGACACAGCTCATGGAATCGAAAACTATGATGTCACATCAGGACGCTGCTGCACTTATCGCTCTTGAAACTTACGACGAGCTTATAAAAGCAAGAGATAGCGTCGAGGGTATCAGAGAGCAGATAAAGGACTATGCAGATGAGGCTGCTATTCATCGTGAAGTTGCAGAGAAAGCAACAGCAAGAGTAGCAGAGCTTGAGGAAAGAGTAGCACAGCTTGAAAAGGAAGTAAAGCTTAGAACAAAGCTCTCATCTGAGAAAACAAACGCAGAAGAAATCATCTCACATGATATACAAAAAGCATTGAATGGCACAAATGCACCTTATAATGCAATGAGCAACCAGAACAGGAATTTCAGATAATGGCAGAGATACTTGCTCCGTGTGGAAGCACGGAGTCGCTTTTTGCAGCACTCAGAACGGGTGCTGACGCAGTGTATGTCGGTGGAGAGAGTTTTTCAGCAAGACAGAATGCAACTAACTTTTCTGATGATGAGCTTGAAAAAGCAGTATATGATTGTCATGTCAGAGGTGTAAAAATTTATCTTGCTGTCAACACAATGTTGACCGACGAACAGCTTAATAAATGTATAAGCTTTGTCGAAAAAGCCTGTGAGCTTGGTGTGGACGGACTCATTACTCAGGATATGGCACTTGTGAGCATTGTCAGAAACTGTTGTCCGGATATGGAGATACACAGCTCAACACAAATGACGATACATACAAAAAGAGGTGCAATTTTAGCAAAAGAACTTGGCTTTTCAAGAGTTGTGCTTTCAAGGGAATTGCCGTTTGAAATTATTGCTGAAATATCGGAACTTCCCGTTGAAACAGAGGTTTTCATACATGGAGCGTTGTGTATGTCTGTTTCAGGGCAGTGTTATATGAGTGCTGTTATCGGTTCAAGGAGTGCTAACAGAGGACTGTGTGCCCAACCTTGCCGATTGCCGATGACTGCTGTTTCAGGAAAAGAAGAATATGTTCTGTCGCTTAAAGACCTTTGTGGGATTGAGTATTCAGACAGGTTGGAATCGGCAGGAGTAAGTTCTCTGAAAATCGAGGGCAGAATGAAACGTCCTGAGTATGTAGCGTCTGCTGTTAATGCATACAAGAGCAAAACGCTTGGTAAGGATTATGATTTGTCACTGCTTGAAAGCGTGTTTTCGAGAAGTGGATTTACAAATGGTTATCTTGATGGCAAGCTGAACAAGGATATGTTCGGAGTGCGTACAAAAGATGACGTTATTGCCTCAGCTAAGGCTTTGCCACAGTTGCACGAGCTTTATCGCAAGGAGTATAAACGAAGCAGACTCAGTATCAAATGCTTTGTAGCAGAGGGTGAGCCTCTAAGGATAACAGCCGTTGACGAGAACAACATATCGGTCAGTGTTATCGGAGAAATCGCTCAGACAGCACTTAATCGCCCATGTGACGAGGAAATGCTGACAAAACAGCTTTCAAAACTTGGGGATACTATATACGAATTAGAAAGCCTGACGGCTGAAACAAAGGGAAATCCTGTTGTTTTTGCATCACAGCTGAACTCCTTAAGACGTGAGCTTGCAGACAAAATGGATAACGCAAGAGCTGAGTATTTTTCAAATAGCATACCATTTGAAAAAGTAGGTCTGTCACTTGATTTCAAAAGAAATCAAAGGCAACTCAAACCAACTATAAGAATTTCAGTCACTTCGCTTGAACAGCTTGACTATGTGGACAAAAACAACGTAGAAATGATAATAATGCCTTTGAGCCTTGCAGAAAAAGCTATTGAAAATGGATTTGATATTCAAAACGTTGCAGTTTCTATGCCACGCTTTACGTTTGATGAGGACAACGATTTTCAAAGTCTTAAAAAACTTAAAGCAAGAGGTGTTGATAAGATAAATTGTACCAATCTTGCTCATATTCACATGGCAAAAGAGCTTGGACTTGAGATGCATACTGACTTTGGATTCAATGTTGCAAACTCGGTTGCATTGCAGGAGCTTCGCGATATGGGAGTGACCGATTCTGTCGTGTCTGTGGAACTGAAAGTATCACAGATAAACAGGCTTTGCAATTCTCTGCCGATAGGAATTATTGCATACGGCAGATTACCGTTGATGCTTACGGCCAACTGTCCGATAAAGCAATCACAGAGCTGTGCAAAGTGCCAAAAGAGTCTTTTCGACAGAACCGGACGTGAATTTGCAGTTAAATGCTCAAAGAATCACGGATATGTCGAGATACTCAATTCTGATATGCTTTATCTTGCTGACAAGCTGGGAGATTTTGATGTAAGCTTTATAAGGCTTGATTTTTATGATGAGTCACCACAAAGAGTTGCTGAGATAATTTCAAAGTATCAAAATGGTGAGCTGTCCGACACAAACAAAATTACAAGGGGATTATACTACAGAGGAGTAAAATAGATGAAACTGTTGATAAAAAAACTGAATGACAGAGCAACTCTGCCAAAACGTGCAACACCGGAAAGTGCCGGCTATGACCTTTCAGCCTGTCTTGCAGAGCCTTTGGAGGTAAAAGCAGGACAGACTGTGAAAGTTCCTACAGGACTTTCAATGGCAGTTGAGGGAATAGAAAAATGCGTTTTGTTGATATACGCACGCAGTTCACTTGCAACAAAGTTCGGACTTGCTCCTGCGAACTGTGTCGGTGTCGTTGACACTGATTATCGAGGAGAGGTGCTTGTTGCATTGCACAATCATTCGGATCAGGACTATACTATAAACGACGGTGAACGTGTTGCACAGCTTGTAGTGACACCGATATATACTCCCGATGTTGAGGAACGTGATGAGCTTTTGGATACCGAACGTGGTACAGGGGGATTCGGAAGCACAAATTAAGCTATCAATCAACTTGCTAAAAAAGTTTGAGGAAGGTTTTTATGACAATATACAACGTAAAGATATATACCATTAATAAAAATCGTGATGTTATCGAAAACGGATACGTCAGATTTGAAAAAGGCAAAATAACAGAAATCGGAACAGGTTTGCCCAAAGATATTTCCGAAAGTGATCTGGATGGCAAGGGAGCAAGTCTTTATCCGGGCTTTATTGATGCACATACGCATCTTGGACTTACTACAAACGGCGTCGGTGTAGAGAGTGAGGACTTCAACGAGGAGTCTGATCCTACAGCGTCACAGCTCAGGATTGCAGACGGTATAAATCCGATGGACACAAGCTTTCAGGAAGCTGTAAGAGCAGGGATAACAACTGCTGTAGTGTCACCGGGATCTATGAATCCTATAGCCGGAGATATAGTTGCATTGAAAACTGTCGGAAAACGTGTCGATAAGATGATAATAAAAACGGTCGGAATGAAATTCTCTATGGGAGAAAACCCAAAAATGACATACATGAACAGAGATGAGTCACCATGTACCAGAATGGCTGTTGCAGGTATGATAAGAGAGGCTCTCTATAAAGCAAAAAGATATATGCAAGACAAGGAATCATCTGTTGAAAATGATGACGATGCACCTGACTTTGATATAAAATGCGAGTCGTTGATACCACTTCTCAAAGGCGATGTGAAAGCACATTTCCATTGCCACCGTGCAGATGATATTTTCACGGCAATAAGAATTGCAAACGAGTTTTCACTCGATTACACTTTGGTGCATTGCACCGATGGACACCTCATTGCCGATGAACTTAAAGATGAAAATGCAACGGCGATAGTCGGACCAATAATATGTGATCCATGTAAGCCTGAGCTTGCGAACATTACTCCGAAAAATGCAGGCGTATTGCAAAAAGCCGGTATAAAAACAGCGATATGCACTGACCATTCAGAAGTGCCGATACAGTATCTGCCGATAAGCGTTGGAATAGCTGTGAAAAACGGTCTTGACATGGACAAAGCTATTGAAACGGTTACGATAAATTCAGCCGAGATCGCAGGTATAAGTGATAGAGTAGGATCGGTTGAACAAGGTAAAGACGCAGATTTTGTGCTGTTTGATGGCTACCCGTTTGAGATAATGAGCGAACCTAAAGCAGTGTTTGTGAACGGTGAGAAGATTTTTGAAAACTGAGCGAAAGGAAAACTACTATGAGAGAAATAAATGTAAGTGAAATAGAAAACGCAGTAAGAGATCTTTGTATAAAGGCAAATCTCTATCTTCCACAGGATATGGAGCAGTGTATAAAATGCAGTGCAGAAAAGGAAAAATCACCTGTCGGACAAAGCGTTTTTGACGATATTATCAGAAATATCAGCGTTGCTAAAGATGAAACAGTTCCTATCTGTCAGGACTGTGGAATGGCAGTGGTATTCATGGAGGTCGGACAGGATGTGCATTTTGTCGGTGGCTCTGTGAACGATGCCATAAACAAGGGTGTATCCCGTGGATATACTGAGGGCAAGCTCAGATGCTCAGTAGTCAGTGATCCTCTTGAAAGAGTAAACAGCGGCGACAATACTCCTGCTGTTGTTCATTTGAAATACATTGACGGAGAAAACGTAAATATAACCGTTGCACCAAAAGGATTCGGCAGTGAGAATATGTCACAGCTTAAAATGATGACACCATCGGTCACAACGGACGAGATAGTAGACTGGGTAGTAAGCGTATGTGCAACAGCAGGGTCAAATCCATGTCCACCGATAGTTATTGGTGTAGGTATCGGTGGCGACTTTGAAAAGTGTGCGTATCTTGCAAAAAAAGCACTTTGCAGACCTGTTTCACAGCGTAATCCTAAAGCTCTTTATGCTGAGCTTGAGCAGAAAATGCTCGATAAGATAAACAAGCTCGGTATCGGTCCACAGGGATTCGGCGGAACACAGACCTGTCTTGCAGTGAACATTGAACAAGCTCCTACGCATATTGCAGGTCTGCCTGTTTCGGTAAACGTCGGCTGTCATGTAACACGTCACGCTAGCTGTACAGTCTAACTCTGACTTGCAATTCGTAGGCGACTGTTTATATATTGTTAAAGGGAGATAATCATATAATGGAAAACCAGTTACAAAATCATCTTGACGATTTTGACGTTATAGTAGTCGGAGCAGGTCATGCAGGCTGCGAGGCAGCACTTTCGGCTGCAAGGCTTGGTATGAAAACAGCGGTTTTTACGTTGACTCTTGACGGAATTGCAAATATGCCTTGCAATCCGTCAATAGGAGGAACGGCAAAAGGACATCTTGTCCGTGAAATTGACGCTCTCGGTGGAGAAATGGGCAGGGCTGCTGATGCAACGTTCCTGCAAAGCCGTATACTCAATCGTGGCAAAGGCCCTGCTGTTCACAGCCTGAGAGTACAGTCAGACAGAATAAAATATCATACATATATGAAACAACAGCTTGAGCAGACTGAAAATCTTTCAGTAAAACAGGATGAAGTGTGCAGAATACTCACTGATGATAACAGGGTAACAGGAGTTGTAACAAGACTTGGAAGCGAGTATTCGGCAAAGGCAGTTATTATAGCAGGCGGAACATACCTCAACGGTACAATACACGTTGGTGACAGCTCATATGCAGGTGGTCCTGATAACGTTATGCCTGCTACGCATATTTCCGATTCACTCAAAGAACTGGGTATAAATCTGCGTAGATTCAAAACCGGTACTCCTGCAAGAGTCCACAAGCGTTCGATAAATTTTGACGTTCTTGAAAAGCAGGATGGAGATGATAAGATAACACCGTTTGCTTTTGATAATGATGCCAAGCTTGAAAACACGGTTTCCTGCTATATAGCCTATACAAATGATGAAACGCATAATGTAATAAAAGATAATATTCACCGTTCACCAATGTATTCGGGTAGGATAGAAGGAATAGGCCCAAGATATTGTCCTTCAATCGAGGATAAGATAATGCGTTTTCCTGATAAGCCAAGACACCAGCTTTTTATTGAGCCGATGGGACTGGATACTGACGAGTATTATCTGCAAGGAATGTCCTCATCATTGCCTGAGGATGTACAGATTAAATTCCTGCGTACCATAAAAGGTCTTGAAAATGTTGAGATAATGCGTAACGCCTATGCAATAGAATACGACTGCTGTGATCCTACAGACCTTGCTCCAACACTTGAGTTCAAGGGAATTTCCGGTCTTTACGGAGCCGGACAATTCAATGGTACATCAGGCTATGAGGAAGCAGCGGCACAAGGACTTGTTGCAGGAATAAATGCATCAATGAAAATCATGGGAAAGGAACCGATGATACTTGACAGAGCGTCTTCATACATCGGAACGCTTATTGATGACCTTGTTACAAAGGGCTGTCTTGACCCTTACAGAATGCTTACATCAAGAAGCGAATACCGTCTGCTTCTGCGACAGGACAATGCCGATATAAGACTCACTCCGACAGGGCATGAGATAGGGCTTATATCCGATGAAAGATATGACGCATTACAGAAAAAGCTGGAGCTTATAGGTAAAGAGATCGACCGTGTATGGCATGTAAACTTAGGTCCTTCAAAGGATCTGAATGACTATCTTGAAAGCTGTGGAACTGAGGCCTTGCAGTCAGGAATAAAGCTCGCACAGCTTATAAGACGTCCACAGCTTTCGTATGATGGCCTGAAATTTGTTGATCCGAACAGACCTGAACTACCTGAACAGGTAAAAGAACAGGTCGAATTGCAGATAAAGTATGAGGGATATATAAAGATACAGCTTGAACAGGTCGAAGCTATGAGAAAGCTGGAGAAAAAAGCTCTCAATCCGGATACCGACTATTCTCAGATAAAAGGATTGCGACTTGAAGCGATAGAAAAGCTTAACAAAATCAAGCCATTGAGCGTTGGACAGGCAAGTCGTATTTCAGGTGTCAACCCTGCTGATATAAATGTCCTGCTCATCTATCTTGAACAGCAGTCCTCTGCCGGACGGGCCTTGTCATGATAATAGTTTGTAAGCATCAGATTTTTGCACTCGCTGTGGAGAGTCTGATAAATTTAGTCTGCCTTTACGGACTTGTTTGTTGACAAAAGTAAAATCGCTGTCAGATTCGGCAATGCCATAAGACCATTAAAAATATCTGAAATACTCCAAACGACTGACAAAGAGGATACCGAGCCGATAAATACGCAGATTGTGAAAATCAGCTTATAAATCATGCACTTTTCGGGGAAAATATAAGACCACGCACTTTGACCGATAAAAAACCAACCTGTAATGGTTGCAAAGGCAAAGAGAATCATGGAAACTGCCATGAAAACACTTCCGAACTCTCCAAGCCCTGTTGAGAAAGCAGCGCATATCATCTCGGGACCACCATCACCGATCTCGACACCGCTTACTAAAATCACAAGAGCAGTAACTGTGCATAGTATTATTGTATCGACAAAAACCTCAGCCATGCCCCAGTTTCCGAGAGTTTTCGCATTCTTTGAACGACAGCTTGCGTGTACGGCAACGGTTGAGCCAAGTCCTGCTTCGTTGGAAAAAGCTCCACGTTTTAATCCGACAATACAAGCCTGTTTTATTGCAAAGCCTGCACCGCCTCCTGCAACCGATTCGGTGCAAAACGCAGAGTCGAAAATCTTGTAAAAAGCATCAAGAAGTTCTGAACGATGGGTGATTATAACTACCAATGAACCGATTATGTAGAAAAGTGCCATAAATGGCACAAGCTTTTCGGTACATTTTGCAAGACGATCTTTGCCTGATATAATTATCGCTATAAGAAAAGCTATAATGACTCCACTTACAGGCAACGGAATTGAAAAGGTTTCCTTGCAGGATACGGAAATAGCATTACTTTGAGCCATGTTACCCATTCCAAGTGATGCAAGAGTACAAAAAACTGCAAAAAGTATCGCAAGCCATTTTGAATCAAGACCTTTTTCCATATAGAGCATTGCACCTGAAAACCCTGATTTCTGGCTGTATTTTACTCCAAGAAAATTTTCGGTGTAAGAAAGAGCCATTCCGAAAAAAGCAGATACCCACATCCAGAAAACTGCTCCTGCACCACCAATAGCGATAGCAGTTCCGACTCCGACAATGCTTCCCGTACCTGCAGTTGCCGCAAGGGACGTTGCAAAACTCTGGAATTGTGATATACCACCTTGCTCATTATCAGATTTTTTGTCCTTTTTCAAAAGTGCAAAAAATGTGCTTCTGAGAATTTTTATAAAATGTATCTGAGGAAAACCCATTCGAAATGAGAGATAAATTCCTCCTCCGAGCATAAGTATTAAAACAGGATAACCCCATATTACCCCTGAGATTTTTTCCAATATAAGTTCCATAAAACAGCCTCCCTCTGCATTTTTATGCTTGAAAAGGGCGTTTTATACTTCATACATGAGAGGTAACAGACTATGTATACTTGTAAACCTGCGAAAAGGTCAATCGTGTTTATATATGTATCAATACTGTTGATTGCTATGCTTATCACACAGCTTGTATTGACATTCGACAGCTTTTTAAAAGAATTAGGAAACTACATTCTGATAATTCTCTGGGCTATTGTCGGTATATATCTGCTTATACTGTTTCCACTGTTCTATAAAAAAACGAGGTTCATGGTATCAAAGGACGACATAGTAAAATACACCTTCCTGTTCACCTTCAAGTATCAGTATATGACAATGGATTCAGTAAGATCCGTATCAACAATAATAACACCTCTGAGCAGGGTGACTGGTCTGAATTTTATTATCATAAATGCACTCGGTTCAAAAATGCTCCTGCCTTTCATACTGAAAGACGATTGCCTGGAGATAACGAAATACTTTAACGAGATAATCAGTAACCGACACAAAACCGCAGATAATGCTTCAAAGGAGTGAGTGATTTGGCAAGAACTGCCATGCATAAGAAGGCAAATTGGCTGAGAACTTTTTTCAGACACCGTCAGCATCCTTTGAAAATTCTGATTTATACCTCAAAGAATATCTGGTTGCTTGCAATTCCTCTGACCAAGTATCTTATCGCAAGCAAATTTGACTTTCAAAACTGGATAAAAACTAACTGGGTAGATATTCTTACTATAGTTGTTATTTTCGGACTTGCATTTTTCAGGTGGGTGTTTGTCTACTATGAAACGGAAAGTGACGGAATTGTTGCACATACCGGACTTTTCGGAATGATGACAACAAAGGTATATTATAGTGAGATAACGACAATGTCCTGTTGTCAGAGCTATCTTCAAAGACTCTTCAATGCCTGTACGCTGTATATCGAAACCAACGCAAAATCTCTTTCAGGTACGGAAATAAAGCTTGATTTAAGAGAAAAATGTGTCAACGAAATTTATGATATTGTGACAGCACAGTGCAAAAACAATAACAAAATGACCATAAAGCCTAAGCAGACTCATCTCCTGATTTTTTCACTGCTGTTTTCATCGGCTGTTTCAGGTATGATAATTTTCGGTATGTTCATGTTTCAGCTTTACCGATTTGTCGGACGAGAGATTGAGGAAAAGC
Organism: Ruminococcus sp.; assembly: GCA_030533265.1. Classification (GTDB taxonomy): domain Bacteria; phylum Bacillota; class Clostridia; order Oscillospirales; family Ruminococcaceae; genus FB2012. The sequence continues at coordinate 38,583 of JAUNJM010000003.1, forward strand.
TGATAACAACTGTAAATGGAGAAATAACAAAGGTTAATCTCACTATACTTCGGTTTACAAGCTCGATACCGAAAATCATACAGATAACTGCTCTGACGATAATCGGAGGCTGGTTGCTGTCGTTTATAGTCAACCTTATGAGGCACTGCAACTTCAAGGCTACAAGGTGTGGATCACAGCTTCTCATAAAAAGCGGAGTGCTTATCAGACGCAGATACGTCATAAACCGTGATAAAATCAATTATTTTGACTATCAGAAATCGCTTTTGATGAAACTTTTCAGAATATGCTCTGTCACGATACATTGTACAGGCTATGGAGCAAGATACCGTGAGATCTCAGCTCTTATTCCGATAACGACAATGAGCGAGGTGAGAGCCTCTCTCAAAATACTTGAACCACAGATTCCTCACACAGTTATCGAAATAAAAACGACCCCAAAAGATATACCGAGATTTATGTTCATGCCTGTGGTGTATGGATTCATCCCACCGATTGCAGGAGGGATATTAAAGCTTTTATTCCCGTCATGGAGCAAAGAGATAGATATTCTTATGGTGATTGCACTTATTCCGTTTGCATGGAAGCTTATCGTTGCAATAGTAGCATCCTATAATACATCCGTAGGCTTTAAAAACGGATACTGCACATTAAGATATTGTCATTTTTACAAGTTCCATAAGATAATAATGCCTAAAGAAAATATCAGCAAAACAGTCGTTTCACAAACATTGTTCCAGAAGATAAGCCATACCTGCAACCTGAAAATATATACGAATTCAGAGAAGACCTGTTTTCACAGGCTGAAAAACCTGCCTCTTGAAAAAACTCTTGACCTCTATTTGCGTGAAGGCTTGCAGACGTTTTTCTGACAGACAAACACGATTTACCGATACAGACTAAATTTGTATCGACCTAATGGGTATACTTATTCTCATAAGCGCTCAATAGGTTCAAACCGATAATATAAAACTATCTGTATTACCCGGTTGCTTGTGCAAAATAAACAAAAAAAGAATTGTAAATTCTTCGTTAAAAACGTCGGATAACACTTGCAATAAACGCAGTGTTGTAGTATAATATTTATGTAGTATATTTTGAATGTAAAATATTTCTTCGGCAGTCCTTGTCGGAGAAAAAGGAAATAATGGAGGTATGTTTTATGAGTAAGAAGCCAAAGATGTATCCATTTAATGGAACAGCTGAGGATGAACAGAAGCTCAGAGCTGTTATTGAAAAACATAGAAATCAGCCTGGTGGACTTATGCCTATTCTTCAGGAGGCACAGGCTATTTATGGTTATCTTCCATATGAAGTACAGTCAATAATCGCAAAAGAGCTTGATATTTCAATGTCAAAGGTTTATGGTGTTGCAACATTCTATTCTCAGTTCTCACTTACTCCAAAGGGCAAATATCAGATCAGCATCTGTCTTGGAACAGCTTGCTATGTTAAGGGTTCTGACAAGCTTCTTGAGGCAGTTGAAGAAAAACTCGGCATCAAAAACGGAGAATGTACACCTGATGGCTTGTTCTCAATCGACTGTTGCAGATGTGTTGGTGCTTGCGGACTTGCACCTGTTATGCTCATCAACGAGGATGTTTACGGAAAGATTGATCCTAAGCAGGTTCCTGAGATTCTTGAATCATACATGAACAGATAATTTTATTTTACTTACAGAATATAAGCTCACCGGATTTAATTCCTGTGAGCTTTTTTGATTAGAAATCTACTTTACAAAAAGGATGGCTGTTATAATTATGCAAACGGTAAGAGGAAGGTAATTGTCATCTATACGAAAAGTCAGGATACAAGAGAACAGGAAAGATTGAAGTCATAAACGATAGAATGTCGTTGGTATATTATGAAAAGTAGTAAAACTAATTTTAATTTGTAAATCTGAATATTATACAAAAATCCCACAGAGAAAATTATCTCTGTGGGATTTACTTCTCTATTAAGCAAGAGTCTGCATTTTTGCAGTCATGAGAGATTAAAGACCTCTCTTAACATATGTTGTATGGAGAAGGTGATGAGCCTTTTCTGAACCTGGTTCACCAAGATATTCAGCATAGAGTTCCTTGATTGCAGGGTTCTCATGTGACTTTCTGATTGGCATATTAGCGTCAATGTTGTAGAGAACCTTGGCTCTTTCAGCACGAATATCAACAGTGTTTCTAATGTATGCAGGCTGCTGTGGCTGTCCACCACCGTTTACACAACCACCAGGACATCCCATTATTTCGATGAACTGATAATCAGCTTCACCACTTTCAACCTTCTTGAGAATTTCCTTAGCATTTACAAGACCTGAAGCAACAGCTACCTTAACGTTAAGACCTGCAACTTCATAAGAAGCTTCCTTGATACCGTCAGTACCACGAACATCATTAAAGTCGAGAGCCTTAAGCTCTTCACCAGTAAGAGTTTCGACTGCAGTTCTGAGAGCAGCTTCCATAACACCACCAGTTGCACCGAAGATAACTCCTGCTCCTGTTGAAAGACCAAGTGGCTGATCAAATTCTTCATCAGGAAGCTCAGTAAACTTGATACCTGCCTTCTGGATCAATCTGCCGAGCTCTCTTGTTGTAAGAGCGATATCAACATCAGGTACACCTGCAGCGTCCTCATCATCTCTGCCAATCTCGAACTTCTTAGCGGTACATGGCATAATAGCTACAACTACGATGTCCTTAGCATCAAGACCCATCTTTTCAGCATAATAAGTCTTTGTGATAGCACCGAACATCTGCATTGGTGACTTACAGCTTGAAAGGTTATCGATAAGCTCAGGGAAATAATGCTCACAATATTTAACCCATCCTGGTGAACAAGATGTGATAAGTGGGAGCTTTCCACCGTTCTTGACTCTTTCGATGAACTCGTGAGCTTCTTCCATGATAGTGAGGTCAGCACCAAAGTCAGTATCGAATACCTTGTCAAAACCAACTCTGCGAAGAGCCGCAACCATTTTGCCTTCAACGTCAGTACCGATTGGATAACCGAAGCATTCACCAAGACCAGCTCTTACAGCAGGAGCAGTCTGAACGATAACAGTCTTATTTGGGTCAGCAATAGCAGCTAAAACGTCATCAACGTTATCCTTTTCTCTGAGAGCACCGGTTGGGCAAACAGCAATACACTGTCCACATGAAACACAGCTTGTTTCACCAAGACCACATTCAAAGCTTGTGCTGAGAACTGTATCAAAACCTCTTTCGTTAGGACCGATAACACCAACACTCTGAACCTTTTCACATACAGCAGCGCAACGACGGCAAAGAATACACTTGCTGTTATCTCTGATCATGTGAGCTGATGTATCGTCAATTTCAGTTTCTGTCATTTCACCGTCATAACGTGAATCATCAACGCCGAGATCGTGACAAAGCTTGAGAAGCTCACAGTTGCCACTTCTTACGCATGAAAGACAGTTTTTCTTATGATTAGAAAGAATAAGCTCAAGAGTCATTTTTCTTGAGTTGAGGACTTTTGGAGAATTTGTGACAATTTCCATGCCCTCAGCGATAGGGTAAACGCATGAAGCAACAAGGCTTCTTGCACCCTTTACTTCAACTACACAGATACGGCAGGCACCGATCTCGTTAATTTCTTTAAGGAAGCAAAGAGTTGGGATTTCTATACCGGCAATTCTTGCAGCTTCAAGGATTGTAGAACCCTTTGGAGCAGAAATTGCAACGCCATTGATTTTAATATTTACCATTTCCATTGTAATTCATCCTCCCTCTTACTTTTTAGAAATAGCCTTAAACTTACATGTAGTCATACAAGCACCACATTTAACGCACTTTTCAGGATCGATTTCAAGAGCAGGAAGCTTCTTTCCAGGAGCGATATAATCAGTCTTTGAAATAGCATCAGCAGGACAGTTCCTAGCACATATACCACAGCCGATACACTTTTCCTTATCAATCTCAAACTGGAGAAGATCCTTACAAACACCTGCAGGACACTTTTTGTCAACAACGTGAGCGATATATTCATCCTTGAAGTAACGCAAAGTTGAAAGAACAGGGTTAGGAGCAGTCTGACCAAGACCACAAAGTGAGTTATCCTTTATGTAGTAGCAAAGCTCTTCGATCTTGTCAATATCCTCGAGAGTAGCCTGACCCTTAGTAACCTTGTCAAGCATTTCAAGAAGACGCTTAGTACCAATACGGCAAGGAGTACACTTACCACATGATTCGTCAACAGTAAACTGGAGGAAGAACTTAGCAATATCAACCATACAGTTATCTTCGTCCATAACGATAAGTCCACCTGAACCCATCATAGACCCAATCGCAATGAGGTTATCATAGTCGATTGGAACATCGAGGTTTTCAGCAGAAATACATCCACCTGAAGGGCCACCTGTCTGAGCAGCCTTGAACTTCTTGCCATTAGGAATACCACCACCGATTTCTTCGATGATAGTTCTGAGTGTAGTACCCATAGGAACTTCAAGAAGACCTGTGTTGTTAATCTTACCACCAAGAGCGAATACCTTAGTACCCTTTGACTTTTCAGTACCCATTGATGCAAACCACTCTGCACCATTGAGAATGATCTGAGGGATGTTAGCATAAGTTTCAACGTTGTTGAGGATAGTAGGTCTTTCAAACAAGCCCTTTACAGCAGGGAATGGAGGACGAGGACGAGGCTCACCTCTGTTACCTTCAATAGAAGTCATGAGCGCAGTTTCCTCACCACAAACGAAAGCACCGGCACCAAGTCTGAGCTCAATATCAAAGTCGAAACCTGTGTCAAAAATATTCTTTCCGAGAAGACCATATTCATGAGCCTGCTCGATAGCGATCTCAAGACGCTTAACAGCGATTGGATACTCAGCTCTTACATAGATATAACCCTGTGAAGCACCGATAGCATATCCTGCGATAGCCATAGCTTCCAGAACAACGTGAGGGTCACCTTCGAGAACTGAACGGTCCATAAATGCACCTGGGTCACCTTCGTCAGCGTTACAGCAAACATATTTCTGTCCACCGTCCTGAACGAAGTTTCTTGCCATCTGCCACTTACGGCCTGTTGGGAATCCTGCACCTCCACGACCACGAAGTCCTGAAGCAAGGATCGTGTCGATAACCTCTTCAGGAGTCATCTCTGTGAGGACTTTACCAAGAGCCTCATAGCCTCTTGTACCGATATATTCATCAATCTTTTCAGGGTTGATAACACCACAGTTACGCAATGCAATTCTTTTCTGGTGCTTATAGAAATCAGTATCCTGAATTGATTTTACTTCACCATTTTCAACAGTTTCATCATAAACAAGACGTGTAACTACACGACCCTTTACGAGATGTTCAGAAACGATCTCCTCAACATCACTTTCTTTAACCATTGCATAGAAAGTGCCCTCAGGATAAATGATCATGATAGGACCTAAAGCACAAAGTCCATGACAGCCGGTTTTAACTACCTGAATTTCATTTTCAAGACCGTTTTTAGCGATCTCGGAATTGAGCTTTTCGATAATAGCCTGACTTCCTGAGGAAGTACAGCCTGTTCCGCCACAAACCAGAACGTGTGAATGATACATAATTCGTACTCCTCCTTATATTACTTATATGTGTATTCTTTAACTACCTGTCCACGCATGAGGTGCTTTTCTATAACCTCTACTGCCTTTTCAGGAGTCATCTGAACATATGTGATCTTATCTTTACCAGGCTCCATAACCTCTACGATAGGTTCATACTGACAAAGACCGATACAACCTGTCTGAGTAACAACCACCTTGTCTGAAAGCCCTTTTTCTGCAACTCCCTCAGCAAGAGCATTAAGAACAGGTCTTGCGCCAGATGCTATACCACAAGTTGCCATACCTACAACAACTCTTGTTGTGTCGATATCTTCCTTACGAAGACCAACCTGACTCTGCATCTTTTCACGTATAGCCTTGAGTTCTTCCAAAGATTTCACTTTAAATCACCAATCCTTCTAAAATTTTATTTTGTGCCAAAAGCTGTTGCTCACAAAATATTACCTGCATCAGCCTCCAGCTTGTTTTCTGTCAAAAAATCCCGGATATACGCTGAAACCTCAGGGGTATCAAAAGGCACATCTCCAAGAATTTCCCTGAGCTCTCTTGTATCCAGAACAAATTTCCTGTCATCGACGCTGTAGCTATAAACAAAGTCAATGTCCGTATTGAGCGTTATCAGACTGTAAATGGTTGAGGTCATATCACCCAACGGCATTCTGTCGATATGCGAAATACGGAAAGAAGCTGTTACTGTTGTTCCGACACCGACTTTGGAGGTGATGGAAAAATCACCGTCCGAACATTCGGCAGCAAGCTTGAAAAATGACACACCAAGTCCTACTTTTCGGGTAGTTCTTGTTGTATAAAACGGGTCACATACCCTTGAAAGCTGTTCCTCGTTCATACCACAGCCGTTGTCCTTGATGATGATAGTCATAAGGTCTTTTTCTAAACTTGAATCAACGGATATTTCAATAAGTGATGCTTTTGCTTTTACAGAATTCTGAGCCACGTCCAAAACATTGAGGGAAAGTTCGGTCATCATTAATTAAATCTGCAACCGTTCCTTCCGAAAAATGAGCCTTGTGCTGTCATTTTCACGAACCTCCGTTCAAACATTTTCTCAGAATACTATGCACCTACGACAATTATACTACAATTAATCTATTATTTCAAGTATTATGCGACGTTTTTAATGAAGAATTTACAATTTTATTTTTGTTTAGTTTGCACAAGAGTCCTGATTGAACAGATCAAGACAGGTTATCAGCCTATAATCTGCAAGAGCATTGCACCTGCTTGCAAAAATAAGAAAAGTGTGGTATACTCAAAGTGTAAAATATGACCATATCGGCTGATCGCCGACAAATTGATTTAAGGAGCTTTTGATATGACTATTGGTGACGTTAAAAACTATCTTAATGCTGAAATACTTTGTGGAGAGGAATACCTGCACAGAGAGGTGCATACGGCCTGTGGTTCTGACATGATGAGCGATGTGCTTGCTTATGTTAAGGATCAGTCTGTGCTGTTGACAGGACTTTGCAACCCACAGGTTGTAAGAACTGCTGAAATGATGGACATAATATGCCTGTGCTTTATAAGAGGCAAGCGTCCTCCCCAGGAAGTTATCGATCTTGCAAAGGAACGTGAGCTTGTTGTTCTCGCATCATCAAAAAGAATGTTTGATGCTTGTGGAATTCTTTATGCAAACGGACTTGCAGGAGGTGCTGTTCTTGAGTAATTTGGTATTAAAATATAATGTTGACTCGAAGGACTTCACAAGAGCAGGAGAGGCATCAAGTGATGTAAAATCCAAGCTCAAGCAGATGGGAGTTCCACCTGAGGCAGTCAGAAAAGTAGCTATTGCTATGTATGAGGGTGAGATAAATATGGTTATCCACGCAAATGGTGGAGAAATCACGGTTGAAATATCTCCGAAACAAATAATCATCACACTTGCCGATAAAGGTCCCGGAATCGCTGACATCGAGAAGGCAATGCAGGCTGGTTGGTCAACAGCATCTGAAAATATCAGAGCGTTGGGATTCGGTGCCGGAATGGGACTTCCAAACATGAAAAAATACTCCGACGAGATGGATATTCAGACGGAAATCGGTGTCGGAACTACTGTTACCATGAAGGTAAATATCTGATTTGTAAGATAATACATATAGAATGGAGGCGACAGCTTTGGATGAGGTTTTTACAAATTCCGTAAGGCTTGACCCCGACCTGTGCAAGGGCTGTATAAATTGCTTGAAGCGTTGTCCGACACAGGCAATAAGAGTGCGTGGAGGAAAGGCTCACATAACAAAAGATTTCTGTATTGACTGTGGTGAGTGTATAAGAGTCTGTCCTCACCATGCAAAAAAAGCCTTTTATGAACCACTCGATGTCATAAATAATTATAAGTATACCGTTGCATTACCTGCTCCGTCATTTTATGCACAGTTCAACAATCTTGACGATACAAATATCGTACTGAGAGCCTTGAAAAGAATGGGCTTTGACGATGTTTATGAAGTTTCGGCTGCTGCCGAGCTTGTATCGGAGCTTACAAGAGATTATATCGAAAAACACAGGGAAAATGCACCTTTTATATCTGTTGCCTGCCCATCGGTGGTAAGGCTTATACAGGTAAAGTTTCCCAACCTCATAGAACATCTGCTCAAAGTAAATTCTCCTGTTGAAATAGCTGCATCTGAAGCAAAGAGAATTGCAATGGAAAAGACAGGACTCAGTGCAGAAGATATTGGTGTTATATTCATTTCACCGTGTCCTGCAAAGGTTACGTCGGTAAAAAATCCATTAGGATACGAAAAAAGTGAAATTGATGCCGTTATCGCAATTAAAGAAGTCTATCCGAAAATCCTGCCACTTATGCTTGAATCTGTTGATGACAACACCGATTTTTCATGTTCAGGAAAAATCGGTCTTAGCTGGGGGGCGTCAGGCGGAGAAGCAAGTGGTCTGCTCATTGACAACTATCTTGCTGCCGACGGTATCGAAAATGTTATAAAGGTACTTGAGGACCTTGAAGACCAGAAGATCTCTAACCTTGAGTTCATTGAGCTTAACGCTTGCTCAGGAGGCTGTGTTGGCGGAGTTTTACAGGTTGAGAATCCTTATGTTGCAAAGTCAAAGCTTAAGCAGCTCAGAAAATACATGCCTGTTTCAAAATCGCATATCGGAAATGCGATTCCATGTAATTCATACATAACGGATGATATTGAGTATAAGCCTGTTTTCAATCTCGGAAAGGACTTTGCTGACGGATTGGAAAAAATGGAGCAGATGGAGGAAATATATCAGCGTCTGCCCGGACTTGATTGCGGTTCTTGCGGAGCACCAACCTGCAAGGCTCTTGCAGAGGACGTTGTAAGAGGAATCGCAAAAGAAAAAGATTGTGTACACCTGCTCAGAGAGTACATTCATAAAATGACTAACGAGCTTGGTGACATTTGATTTCTGAGGTGAAAATAATGACAGTAAACGAACTTTTGAACAAAACCAGCCTGAAGCCATTGTGCATCGCTGACGGAGAAAGAGAAATAAAAGGCATCTATAACTGCGACCTTATGAGCGTTGTTATGTCGAAAGGCTTTTCAGGTGCTTGTTGGGTGACTATCATGTCAAACATAAATTCAGTAGCAGTGGCAGCACTTACTGATATGGCAGTTATCATCCTCGCCGATGGTGCAGCTCTTGATCAGCTTATGATTGACAAGGCAAAGGCTCAGGATATAAACGTTTTACAATCGGACAAGCCTATTTTTGAAACGTCGCTTGAGATATACAAGCTTCTGAATAATGCTTAGCCTGTCTTATGATCTGCATATACACTCCTGCCTTTCTCCATGCGGAGATGACGAAAGCACTCCTGCAAACATCGTCGGCATGGCTTTTGTGAAGGGGCTTGACGTTATTGCTCTCACCGACCATAACGCCGTACGCAACTGTATTGCAGCAAAGGAAGTTGCTGATGCTTACGGAGTGACGCTTATATGTGGAATGGAGCTTACAACAGCAGAAGAATGTCATGTCGTTATGCTTATGCCGAGTCTTGAAAAAGCTCTTGAGCTTGACGAATACGTCCACGCAAGACTTATGCCTATAAAGAACGATCCTCGTATTTTCGGCAAACAGGAAGTCAGGGATAGTGATGACAACATCATTTCAACAGAAGATACACTGCTTATCACTGCGACCTCGATCTCATTCGGCGAAGCATTTTCACTGGCAGAGAGTCTTGGCGGAGTGGCAATCCCTGCACACGTTGACAAGTCAACAACGTCTGTAATATCAAACATGGGATTTATCCCACCTGAAAGCACATTCAGGACCGCAGAGTTCAAAAACACTGACAATATTGAACGCTATAAGGAGCTTTATCCGTATCTGAAAAACTGCAAGATAATAACAAGCTCCGATGCACACTATCTTCAGGATATCAACGAACCCGTGAATTTTATCCACGCAAGAGAAAAATCTGCTGATGCGATAATTGATGCGATAAGGAATCCTATTATTCTTTAAAAAGTGCTTAGCATAAATTTACACCCCTGAGAATACCGGTTCTCAGGGGTGTTTTTGCGTTGTATTTATTATACCATAAGTCCACAGATGAGATTAGCAAACTCAACAGGGTTTTCAATAGACATGCCCTCAATGAGCAGAGCTTCCGAGTAGAGTATCTTTGCGTAATCTGCAAGCTTATCCTTGTCCGTTGCGTAAAGTGATTTGAGTTTTTCAAAAACAGGATGTGACGCATTAAGTTCAAGGCACTTTTCAGCTTTGACCTTGTTGCCGTCATTCTGAGGCATAGAGTTGAGTACCTTTTCCATTTCAATGGTAATATCACCATCGGCCGAAAGGCAAACAGGGTGACTCTTGAGCTTTGTCGAAAGTCTTACTTCCTTTACCTTGTCGCCAAGTGCCTCCTGCATGAATTTGAACATATCCTTGTTTTCTTCTGAAGCCTTTGCAGTTTCCTTCTTTTCATCCTCGGTTTCAAGGTCAAGATCACCGTCAGAGATCGACTTGAACTTTTTACCCTTGTATTCCATAAGCATCTTAATAGCAAACTCATCAACATCCTGAGTGAAATAAAGAACTTCAAAGCCTTTGTCCTTTACAAGTTCAAGCTGTGGGAGCATTTCGATTCTTGGAATACTCTCTCCACAAGCATAGTAAATTACTTCCTGACCATCCTTCATGCGTGAAACGTATTCGTCAAGAGTAACCTTGCTGTTCTCAAAAGATGATGGGAACAAAATCAGATCCTGCAAAATTTCTTTTGCAGAGCCGTATGTTTGATAAATGCCGAATTTAAGCTGTAAACCAAAGTTCTCAAAGAATTTCAAATACTTCTCTCTGTCGTTTTTGAGAAGCTTTGTAAGCTCATTTTTGATAGACTTTTCAACATTCTTTGCAATGATTTTGAGTTGTCTGTCATGCTGAAGCATCTCACGGGAAATGTTGAGCGACAAATCCTCAGAGTCAACAAGGCCCTTTACAAAGCTGAAATAATCAGGGAGCAGATCTGCACACTTTTCCATTATCATAACTCCACTTGAATAAAGCTGAAGTCCCTTTTCATAGTCCTTTGAGTAGAAATCAAAAGGTGCTCTTGACGGAACGTAAAGCAGTGCATCATATGTTGCAATACCCTCGTTCTTGGAGTGAATATGAGTAATAGGATCTTCAAAATCCATGAACTTTTCCTTGTAAAAGTTGTTATAATCCTCGTCTTTAAGCTCACTTTTGTTTTTCTTCCAGATCGGAGTCATGCTGTTGAGAGTTTTAACCTCCTTGTGAACATGAGGATTCTCACCCTTTTCATCGTAGTGAGTATGTTCCATCTCCATTCTTACAGGAAAACGAATATAGTCAGAGTATTTCTTGACAAGTGACTGTATCTCATACTGTTCAAGATACTTGTCATAATTTTCATCTTCGGTATTGTCCTTAAGAGTGAGAACGATTTCTGTGCCCGCCTGAGCCTTTTCGCACTCCTCAACAGGTATATCCCTCAACACCGTCAGACTGCCATTTATAAGCCTTGTCAGAGCCATACGCCTTTGTGTAAACGGTAACTTCTTTTGCTACCATAAAAGTGGAATAAAAGCCTACGCCAAACTGACCGATAATGTCAACATCGTCACCAAGTTCGTTGTCCTTTTTGAAAGCCAGTGAACCGCTGTTTGCGATAGTACCAAGATTGTTCTCAAGGTCTTCCTCGGTCATACCGATACCATTGTCCGAAACGGTAAGCGTACGTTTTTCCTTATCAACGCTTATTTCTATACCGAATTCGTCACGCTTGATGCCAACTGATGAATCAGTAAGCGACTTGAAATAAAGCTTGTCAATAGCATCGCTTGCGTTTGAGATAAGCTCACGCAGGAAAATTTCCTTGTGAGTATAGATAGAATTGATCATCATGTCCAGAAGTCTTTTTGACTCCGCTTTGAACTGTTTTGTTTCCATTGTTTTTCTTCCTTTCTGAGATTCGTTTTAGCACTCTCGTAGTGCGAGTGCTAATCTAATGACTATTATACACCTATTCAGATTAAATGCAATAGTTGTAACAAAACATATATCTTTTGTTTACTTTTTGTTAAAAATTGTACCCGATAAAATGATTTGCATTTTAAGTATATGATGTGTTATAATAATTGTGATTATATATAAAGAGGAGAGCATAAAAATGAATATGACACAACTTTTTGAAAAAAAGAAGCCTGTATTCTCACTTGAGATATTCCCTCCTAAGAAAAATGCAGGTGGTATCGAAACCATATATCAGACTCTTGACGGATTGAAGGACATAAAACCTGATTTCATCAGCGTCACATACGGAGCAGGTGGCAACATTGCAGATAAATCCACCTGTGATATATGTGCTATCATAAAAGCGAAGTATGGTATTTTGCCTATAGCACATCTGACCTGTGTGAACAATTCAAAGGCTGATATTGATGTGATACTCGAAAGCCTCAAGAATGTTGGCGTAAGTAATATTCTTGCACTCAGAGGAGATATAAACCCTGATATTGCACCAAAGGACGATTTTGCTTATGCAAGTGACCTTGTTTCATACATAAAAGCAAGAGGTGATTTTAATATTTCAGGAGCTTGCTATCCAGAAACACATCCTGAAAGTGAGGACGCTGTTTCAGACATACTCAACCTTAAAAAGAAAGTAGAAAACGGTACAGAGCATCTTATCTCACAGCTTTTCTTTAATAACGAGGATTTTTATGCATTCCGTGAAAAAGCAAAGCTCGCAGGAATAAATGTACCGATAGAAGCAGGTATCATGCCTGTTACCAACAAGAATCAGGTGCTCAGAATGGCAACAATGTGTGGTGCATCAATTCCAAAAAAAATGTCACGACTGCTCAACCGTTTCGAGAATAATCCGAAAGCGCTTGAGGATGCAGGTATTGCTTATGCGATTGACCAGATCGTTGACCTTATCGCCAACGATGTTGACGGAATACATCTTTATACGATGAACAAGCCATACATAGCTCAACGAATTTCCAATGCGATACAGTCGATGAGATAACCCGAAACGGAGGCATATCTTTGAATTTTTACAGCGATATAAATAATGCAGTATTCAATGAACAGCTTATAACAGCCCGAAAAAAAGAAAAACACGCTCTTTTCATAAATGCCTCAAAGCTCGGAGCGTTGCTTATCATATACTATCTGCTCGGAACACTGATGGTCAACGTCTATTATTATATTGTCTATGCGTACAAGAATCATAGTTTTACACTGAGTTACACAACGGTAATAAAATATCTGCGAGGACAACCTGAACTTATATCGTCATCACTTTTTGTAATGCTTGCAAATCTTTTTTCTGTTGTCATGTCGCTTGTGATTACATTGATGATAGCCGGATTGTTAATGAAAGTACGATTCGGAGTAATGATCAAGCCTCAGAAAAAGCATTTCATAGGTGCAGGAGTATGGCTTCCTGCTTGTATGGCAATAAACTCGGTGATGAGCGTCATAGCAGCTATTTTCACTATGTTCATGGGAAAAAGAGGTATAACCGTACCTGAAATGGATCTGACTCTTTCCGATCCAGGCTTTGCGGGATTATTTACACAGATAGTTTATGTAATAATTATAGGCCCGATAGCAGAGGAGCTTATATACCGAGGATTGATTCTTTCATTGCTCAAACCGTTCGGCAAATGGCTTGCAGTCTTTTTTTCAGCATTGATGTTTGCACTTATGCACGGAAACATTCCACAAGCTCTCGCAGCCTTTATGGGAGCATTGGTGTACGGACTTCTGGCAGTTAAGTTTGATTCGATAATACCGACTATACTGATTCATATTGCCAACAATTTCATTGCAAGCTATCCTGACTATAAAGCTGTTTATAATATGCCTATGTGGATATACTATGCAGTCATGATAGTGCTTTCATTTGCGGGAATTTATGTTATACTCACAAGAATAACCGAACTGAGAATAAAACATGAGTCACCAAGCGTTTTAAGCTCAGCACAGAAATACAGGATAGTATTCACAAACGTATTTGTAATATTTTATCTGCTTATGCTTATAACAACTTTTATAAAGGCTTTTTATTATGCAAATATGTAACCCCGGGTTTACCGAGCAACAGGCTCACCATTATCTCGAAAACAGGCTATGGATCTGAGATGTGCAAAGATAGAAATTGTACGCAAGATCATAAAGCTGTATGAAAGCTGATTTTTGCAGAGATAATATGTATACAAATTGTGAAAAAACAGTTTTGCAAGTGTTAAATTACATAAATTCCATTGCAATTTGAAAAAAAAGAGAGTATAATATAAAAGGTTAATTTTATTTTAATATATAAAAACGGAGGGTGTTAAAAATGTTAGTATCTGCAAAGGAAATGCTTACAAAGGCAATCGAAGGAAAGTATGCTGTAGGTCAGTTCAACATTAACAATCTTGAATGGACAAAGGCTATTCTTCAGACAGCTGAAGAACTCAAGTCACCTGTAATTCTTGGTGTATCTGAGGGTGCAGGAAAATACATGTGCGGATATAAGACTATTGTTGGAATGGTGAACGGTATGATCGAGGAGCTCGGAATTACAGTTCCTGTAGCACTTCACCTTGATCACGGTACATTTGAAGGTGCAAAGGCTTGTATCAACGCAGGTTTCTCATCAATCATGTTCGATGGTTCACACTACCCAATCGAAGAAAACATCGCAAAGACAACAGCTCTCGTAAATACTTGTGACGTTCTCGGAATTTCACTTGAGGCTGAAGTTGGTTCAATCGGTGGAGAAGAAGACGGTGTTATCGGTGCCGGTGAATGTGCTGATCCTGACGAGTGCAAGGCTATTGCTGACCTCGGTGTAACAATGCTTGCTGCAGGTATCGGAAATATTCACGGTAAATATCCTGAAAACTGGGCTGGTCTTTCATTCGATACACTTGCTGCAGTTAAGGACAAGGTTGGAGATATGCCACTCGTACTTCACGGTGGTACAGGAATCCCTGCTGACATGATCAAGAAGGCAATTTCACTCGGAGTTGCAAAGATCAACGTAAATACAGAGTGCCAGCTTGCATTCGCTGCTGAAACAAGAAAGTATATCGAAGAAGGTAAGGACCTTCAGGGCAAGGGCTTTGACCCAAGAAAGATACTTGCTCCGGGTGTTGAGGCAATCAAGGCAACAGTTAAGGAAAAGATGGAACTCTTCGGTTCAATCGGCAAGGCTTAATAAAAGTAATATAAAGGGGAGCAGATTGCTCCCCTGATATATAAAATTGAATACGAGTGTATCCCAGATCAACCACTCGCTAATAAAAACAAGGAGGATTCTCTAAATGAGAATTTTTAACGCACGCAGAATCACAAAAATTTCGACTGTTACAGCGATTTATGTAGTCACAACATTGCTTTGCAGTGGAATAGCATACGGACAGATGCAGTTTCGGGTATCAGAAATGCTGATGTTACTTTGCTTTTTCAATAAGGACTATATCATTTCAATGACGCTGGGTTGCTTTATCGCAAATCTGTTCAGTCCTTTAGGCCTTATTGATGCAGGATTTGGAACAGCAGCAACACTTATTGCAGCGATACTGATATATGTGTTCCGCAAGGAAAACAACACGGGACGATTGATAGTATGTTCACTTTTCCCCGTTATTACGAATGCATTAATAGTATCCGCAGAGCTTAAGGTTGTATTCGACTTGCCATACTGGGCAAACGCCGTATGGGTAGGAGCAGGCGAATTTGTGTGTGTAAGCATTCTCGGAACAGCAGTTTTCAGACTTTTGTTAATGAACAAAGGATTTGTGAAAATGGTTTCGGCAAAGAGTGCGGTTAATTAAAAAAATGACCGACAATTACATAGTGATTGTCGGTTGAATATGCAGAAGTGGCGGAATGGCAGACGCGCTGGCTTCAGGTGCCAGTGGCAGCAATGTCGTGTGGGTTCAAGTCCCATCTTCTGCACCAAAAAAGAAGTAACTTTTGGTAGACAAAAGTTACTTCTTTTTTTATCCAAGCCGCAGGCTTGGCATATCATCACGCGTCAGCGTGTATATCATCGCCGTAGGCGCATATCATCAGCCGAAGGCTGTATTACCTGCAGCTTGATGAGATGCAACACTGCGTGTTGATGATATACAAGGCTTCGCCTTGATTTGTTTGTGGAAAAGTAGTATAATTCTCTTGAAAGGAGTGGTTATATGCCGAAAAATTATTTGCTGATATATTCTGAGCAGCTTGCAACTGAAATTGAATTGCTTTGTCAAAGCATTAAGGCCCCGTCTAACACTCTTTTCCAAATTCGTAAAAAGTTCAAGCAGTATTTATGCAAATATCCGTGAAGCAAATTATGGACAGAGTAAAGCGGATATGCTTTCAAAATTTGAAATTGCTCTTAAGGAATGTAGCGAAACCGAAGGTTGGTTACGTTTATTGTTCAATACGAATGCGATTGATGAAGAAATCTATAAAAAGCATAGAAATCTTTGCGGTCGAATCAGACGAATGTTGATTGCAAGTTGTAAAACATTAAAGGAGAGTATAAAATGAAACGAATTATTTGTTTTTTGATTTGCTTGTTGATGCTATTTTCATTCGTAGGTTGTGATTCCGATACAACCCCTGTTCTTTCCGGCAGTTATTATGCTGTTGGCGATTATGAAGAAATGTTAACGCCGTATCTGTCGCTTGATACAGATAACAATGAGTTTCGTTTTGGTGCCGGTTCTGCACTTTCTTATCAGGAATATGGCTCTTATAAAATTGCAGACGGAAAGATTATTGCCACTTCACAAAGCACAACATTTGAATTTGAGATTAAGGATAAGAACACCCTTATATTGATTGACAATGGGGATAATGACTTTTTTAAAATTCCTATCAATACGCAGTTTGTATATAGTGAAGATTTGAAGTAATTACATTATTTTTAGTCGTTCTTACCCCTGCTTACACTACTTTTAGTCGCTCTCTCGCAAAAAAAGTAGGAAGTACCAAAGGTGCTTCCTACTTTTTTTATGTAATAAAAATCCCTAAAATCTACGTTCTTAAAATTAATTTATTGTAAAACTATAACGTAACCTCGTTCGGCTATCCTATCTTCTGTTGTTTTTTCTATACTTTAAAAACCATTCTCAAAAAGTTATACAGATGTGGTTTTACACTGCTTGCATCGTGACCACCGTCTGATACCGTGTGCCAGAGATGCGTTACACCATTATCATTCAGCAAGTTGTGATAGGACTCCGGTGCTGTCGTGACAACAGGATCATTGACTGCTGCAGAAACAAGCAAAAGATATGGTGCTTTTTTAGTGAAGGTCAGCTCCGACTTTTCAAGCTGTCCCGGATGCATTGGGGAATTCGGTATTTCAACCAGTCCCGGAGCCGGACAAACAGCTCCTATGTAACCGAAAAGCTCAGGGAGAGAAGCTCCGATAAAAAGTGATTCACGTCCACCCATAGAAAATCCTGTTATAGCAGTGTTTTCCCTGCCTGTTTTTACAGAAAAGGTCTTTTCAATAAACGGCATAAGATCTGTTGTAAGATCGTTTATGAAATTGTCATATGCAAGTGAATTTTCAAGGTCCATACCGGTGCAAGAAGGCATATCCTTGCTACAGAACATGTATGGTGCTACTACTATCATCTCTTCAGCCTGACCGTCAGCGTAAAGATTTGAAATCATTTTGTCAAGACTTAAATCAAAGCCTTTTGCCCAATCCTCATTACCAAAGTATCCGTGCAAAAGATAAAGAACAGGATATTTTTTATCCTCAGAATAGTTCGGAGGCAAAAGGACGTTAACATTGGTATCACGACCTGCAGTTTTGGAAAAGTAGGTGTATTTTCTGAACTCAGGGTAATCAATACCATCTCTTTTGACAATGATGTCCTCTGGTTGCTTTTCAGTGATTTTTTCCTTAACAGATTGCATATACTCCACTCCTGTAATTTTTTCGCCAGCTGAACTGTCTTTTGAACTATTGCTGTTACACGAAGCAGTTGACAAGGTCAGTATTGCAACAAGTAAGCATAGTATTTTTTTCATGATATCATCTCCTACAGATTGATTCTGCAATAAGTATATCATAACATTTAACTTTTTTCAAGACTTTTTGGAGAATATGTGGAATATTGAAAATTATAAATGTGGTATCACTTGTAAATCACAAGTTGTTGTGATATAATATAATTTATAGGCAACAATAGAAAAAACGGAGGATAATTATGAAAGAGATCGTTATAGCAATACTTTTGTTGATAGTCGGATTTGTTCTTCTGATAAAGGGAGCCGATTTTTTTGTAAGTGGCAGTTCATCTGTGGCAAAGCTTCTGAAGGTGCCATCAATGATAATCGGACTTACAATCGTTGCAATGGGAACAAGCCTACCCGAGTGTGCGGTAAGCGTAACGGCTTCAATTACAAACAACAATTCTCTTGCAGTAAGTAATGTTATCGGTTCAAATATGTTTAATCTCATGGCAGTTTGTGGAGCCTGTGCACTGTTTACTCCACTTGTTGTAAAAGCTAATACGCTGAAAAAGGAATTTCCGTTTTCCGTTTTATGTGCAGCACTTCTACTGATTTTCGGCTCTCTTGGAGCAACGCTTGGACGTGTTGACGGAATTATACTGCTTGCACTTTTTGCACTATATCTGTTCTGGATGATCATGTCAGCAAAAAAAGCAAGGAAAAATGCTTCTGATAGTGACTCTGAAGATTATGAGATACTGCCGGTATGGAAATGTCTGCTTTTCATCGTGGGCGGAATTGTTGCAATAAAGTTCGGAGGAGATTTTGTAGTTGACGGTGCTGTAACAATAGCAGAAAAAGCCGGTCTTAGCCAGACGCTTATCGGACTCACAATCGTTGCAATGGGTACAAGCCTACCTGAATTTGTTACGTCCATTGTTGCGGCAAAGAAGAATGAGGTCGATATGGCTCTTGGCAACGTTATTGGATCAAATATTTTCAACATTCTTCTGATCCTTGGAATAGCGTCAACAATAAGTCCGATTGCGTTCATAAAAGAAAACATGGTAGATATAATTGTCCTCATAGCATTCAGCATAATTGTATGGATTTTTGCCTGGACTAAAAAAACTCTCCGTCGTTCTGAAGGGATTGCAATGCTTATTTTATTTATCACATACATGGTCTATATCGCAATAAGATAAAAAGACAGCAAGCCAAAAGCCTTGCTGTTTATTTTTTACTGTACAGAAAATCTCCCCACAAAACTGTCGGAATACGCTATACTGAAATCAACTTAAAAAGGAGGTTAATTTTATGGTAAATTATGCAAAAAACAAATCGCATAAACTTCTTATTGTATTGGTGATAATTATTGCCGTTTCCTCAATGATAACAGGATGCAAAGCTGAAAAAAGTACAGATACCTATGAACCATACGTCACAACAAGATCCAGATCATTGTGCCTTTACGCTAATTGCAACAGAAAACGTGAAACGGGAAGTGTTTATTGCAGTTTGCATCGTCGTACCGATACTGAACGCACAACCACTAAAACAACTACTACACGAAAATCAACCTATGTTCCTCGAAAAACGTCTAAAACCACTACAAAGTATGATGAATATGATGTTTATGATTATGTTAATCCGGAAGATTTTTACTATGACAACTATGATGATTTCTTTGATTATGAGGACGCAGAGGACTACTATTACGACCATCATAGCTGAAAATATTAAAATTGTGTAAACTTTCGGCTTATATATACACTCCCCTTGACTTGAAAGCTTGGCTGTGATATAATATTAAAGTTGAATGCGTTGCTAGCTCAGCTGGATAGAGTGACTGGCTACGAACCAGTAGGTCAGGGGTTCGAGTCCCTTGCAGCGCACCAATGCCGACCGCAGAGGGCAAATCACGATAGCAGGTTACGACCTCGCAGTGATAAGTTTTGTATGTGGTCAATCAGATCACGTTATCGGTTTAGATAGCGTGATTTTTTGTTTATATGATTACATCGAATATGGACAGTGTCATCAAATGTTGGTTTATATATAAATAAAAATGCCGTTCTCTGTTTTCAGAGAACGGCAATCTTTTTAGATAAGAATTACTTTATAGTAGTGATGTCACTGCCAAACCACTTTGTTGAGATTTTTTCAACTGTACCATCAGCCTTCATAGCAGAGAGAGTTTCTTCAATCTTGTCGCAAAGAGCCTGATCACCCTTTCTGAAACCGATAGCATATTCCTCTTCTTCAAGTCCCTCGTCCATAATCTTGAATTCTTTCTTTGTTGAGTTGATTTCGTACTGAGCAACAACAGAATCAAGGAAAACAGCATCGCACATGCCAAGCTCAAGCTGGTTAAGAGCCTCAACGTTAGTAGCAAGCTCTTGTACTGTGATGTCAGCATAAATATCGCTGTCAGCAAGAATCTCCTGAGCTGTAGAGCCGTTCTGAACGGCAATAGTCTTGCCCTTAAGATCGTCAAGAGTTTTCATTTCACTGTCAGAGTTGATAGTGAAAACCATAGCATTGTTCATATAAGGGTCAGACATAAGCATCTGCTCTTTTCTTGAAGGACTTACAGAAAGACCGTTCCAGATACAGTCGATAGTACCTGCGTTAAGGTCAATTTCTTTTGTCTCCCAGTTAACACCGTAAGTTTCAAGCTTGATGTCAAGACGCTTGCAAACTTCTTCAGCAAGGTCGATGTCAAAGCCTACTATCTTATCATTTTCGTCAGTGTAACCCATTGGCTTAAAAGTAGCATCAAGACCAAGAATGAGCTTTCCTGCATCAGTAACCTTCTTGAGGGACTCATCAACAGAAGTAACACTCTCCTCTGCCTTTGAAGCAGACTCTGATTCAGCCTTAACATCTGAATTAGAAGCGATTTCTGTTCCACCACAGCCTGCGAACAAAAGCATAGTAGCCAGTGAAGCAGAAGCTATAGCACTTAAAATTGATTTTCTCATAAAATTTTCTCCTTTCAAAAACGTCTTATCATAACGTATTTACTTTATTATATTAGCACAACTTTTGACTAAAGTAAATGGGTTTAGCAATTTTTTTGAAAAAAGTCCTAAAAAACATTTCAAAATCACGAAATTTTGTGAACTTTTTTTCGTAGAGCGAAAAACGCTTGATTTTTTTCGAGGATTATTGTATAATTTGAAAGAAGACACGAATGATAATAGGAGGAATAAACATGGTTTCGTTGAAAGACATTGCACAAAAGTGTGGAGTATCCGTGGCAACAGTCAGCAAAGCTCTGAACGACCATAATGATGTAAGCGTTGCTACAAAAGAAAGACTTGTAAGAGTAGCGAAAGAAATGGGATATTTTCCGAACTCTCAGGCAAGAGCCTTGAAAACAAACAGGACATATAATATCGGAGTAATGTTCAGCGAAGAAGAAGGCAAAGGTTTTTCACAGGAATTTTTCGCAAGGATACTCAGTTATTTCAAAAGCTATTGCGAAAGACAGGGATATGACATAACCTTTGTAAGCACAGGCTTCGGAAAGCATAAAATGTCAACTTATGAGCATTGTAAATATCGAAACGTTGACGGAATAATGATTACAAGCGGAGATTTCACAACATCTGATGTATATGAAGTTATAAACGGTGATATTCCTGTTGTAACTATCGACTATATTTTTGATTCTACAACCGCAGTAATGTCGAGCAACGAAGCAGGAACTGAAAGTCTTGTAGATTATGTAGCGAAAAAAGGACATAAGAAAATAGCATATATACAGGGTGGAAGTACATCTGTAACTAAAAGACGACTCGCAGGATTCTTCAAAGGTTGCAAAAAGTATGGAATAGAAGTAAATCCTGAGTGGATATATAAGGCTGACTATCATGATGTTGCCCTTACTTATCAGGTAACCAAGGAAATAATGTCAAAGGACGAAAAACCAACCTGCATATTTATGCCTGACGACTATTCAGCAATCGGAGGAATCCACGCTCTCAACGATATGGGATTTTCCGTGCCGAATGATGTTTCAATAGTTGGCTTTGACGGAATATCATATTCACAGCTCATGAATCCAAAGCTCACAACTTACGCACATGATACAAAAGCAATGGGAAAAAAAGCTGCAGAAAAATTGATTTCATTGATCGAGCAGCCTGAGCAGTCATTTGCGGAAGAAATAATCGTTGACGGCAAATTGCTTGAAGGTGAATCTGTCGCAGACCTGACATAAATACACCGGTAAAACGAAAACAACAAAAAGACCTCCTATGGTATAACATGAACCATAGGAGGTTATTATTATAGTAAAAAGTATGAAAAGCTCTCCTTAAACCTCATTGAAAGCTTGTTTTATAGTCCTTACACCTACGATTTTCATGGAGTAACGAGAAATATCTATTCCCTTTAGCGACTGTGCAGGAAGTATGCACTTTTCAAAACCCATACGCTCTGCCTCAGAAAGCCTCTGCTCTGCATGGGAAATGTTTCTCAGCTCTCCTCCAAGACCGATCTCACCAAAAGCAATAGTCTTGTCATTAACGAGCTTGTCGGTAAGACTTGAATAAAGTGCTAAAGCAATGGACAAGTCTGCTGCGGGTTCGTCAAGCTTAAATCCGCCGACTATATTTATGTATACATCAAGTCCGCCAAAATAAAATCCAAGACGCTTTTCAAGTACAGCTATAATTATAGCCATTCGGTTATAATCAAAACCTGTACAGGTTCTTCTCGGTGCCGTGAAACCACTCTTTGATACAAGTGCCTGTACCTCTGCCATTATCGGACGACTACCCTCCATAACACAAGCTACACAACATCCCGAAACATCCGTCGGACGTCCCGACAACAGCATCATGGACGGATTCTCAACCTGTACAAGCCCTTTATTCACCATTTCAAAAACACCGATTTCGTTAGTTGAACCAAAACGGTTTTTTACCGCTCTCAGAATCCTGTAGGAAAGATCACGCTGTCCCTCAAAATAAAGAACACAATCAACAATATGCTCCATAACCTTTGGTCCTGCAATAGCTCCGTCCTTGTTAACGTGACCTACTATAAAAATCGGAACTTCTTCCGTTTTTGCAGTCCTCATGAACATATTAGTACACTCACGAACCTGTGAGAGCGAACCTTGTGCTGATGATATTCCACTGATACTCATAGTCTGTATCGAGTCTATGATAACTATTTCCGGCTTTTCTTTTGTAATAACACTGCATATTGCCTCACAGTCGGTCTGTGCAAGCAGATAGAGATTCTCGTTTTTTACACCGAGTCGCTCAGCACGAAGCTTTATCTGCCTTACCGATTCCTCTCCCGAAACGTAGAGAATAGTATGATCTTCACCCATAAACTCGCATATCTGCAAAAGCAATGTTGACTTTCCGATACCCGGCTCGCCTCCAAGGAGAACCAGTGAACCTTTTACCAATCCACCTCCGAGAACTCTGTCCAGCTCTTTAAGTCCCGTTGAGTATCTTACCTCGTCAAAGCTTGCATCAACATCACTTATATTCAGGATAGCGTCCGAAACATCTCTTATTGCAGTTGAACCCGATGACGTTTTGTGAGAAGTCGTCTGACATTCCTCAAAGCTGTTCCATTCACCACAGCCCGGGCATTTGCCGTTCCACTTTGACGTTTCATATCCACATTGATTGCAGACAAATACGCTTTTTACCTTAGCCATAAAAAACTCCGTTCATCATTTCTTTTTAAAGACAATCAGCTTGCTTATAATATAATTCAGGATAAGTACAACCACATTTGCAATAATCTTTGTTGCCCAATAGTTGAAAGAAAGCAGTGAGTATCCTACCCACATCATGCCCATTTCAACAAAAAGTGTAAAAACCCTGCCCCCATAGAACGACAAAGCTTCAGCAAAAACAGCTCCTGCTTTTGTTACATTGGATTCGAAAACCCAGATACGGTTTGTTATATACGCAAAAGTCACTGCACATATCCATGAAATAACCGTACTCACCGTTGCAACAATTCCAGATGAGCTTGTTATCATTTCAAGAAAAATCTTTGAAAGCCCTGCTGTTATAAAGCTTACAACTGTTGTAAGCACTCCGAAAAATAGATATAAAAGCATTTCCTTGTTTTTTGCATAAAACGGCTGAAACCCCTTGAGAAATCTCCATGACATTATTTTATCAAAAATATCAGGCTTTTTTTGTGTATTGTTTTCCATCAGAATTGTCCTTTCTCATAAGAACTGATTATATTATACATTATAATATGAAATAATTCAAGCCTTAACCAATCATAATTATCCCATTTTGAAAGAGTTGATAAACCGCAAATCAGCAAAATTCAACCCGATGCAAAGGACTTGAATTTTAAACGCATATGTGGTATATTCTTGTTAAGGTTTTATAAATGTTATTTACCATTGGAGGCTGAAAATTAAATGGTGTTTTTTATAATAGTGTGTCTTCTGATCTCGTCTGTATGTTCTGCGACCGAAACTGCCTTTTCGTCTGTCAACAGAATAAGACTCAGAAACTTTGCCGAGAGTGGAAACAAAAGTGCTGAAAAAGCACTTAAAATTATCGACAACTTTGACAAGGCTCTTACAACCATACTTGTAGGTAACAATGTTGTGAACATTGCGTCATCATCAATGGCTACGGTGCTTTTCACTGAACAATTCGGTGGCGGAAGTGTCGGCATTGCAACACTCGTTATGACCATTCTTGTACTGATTTTCGGTGAGATAATACCTAAATCACTTGCAAAACAAAACTCAGAAAGCTTTTCTGTTTTTATGGCTGTGCCACTTTCGTTTGCAATGTTTGTTCTGACTCCGATAACTACAGTTTTTATGAGCATAAACTCGCTTGCAACAAAGCTTTTCGTCAAAAAGAATAACCAGCCGACTGTTACCGAAGAAGAGCTGAAATATATTATCGACGAAATCGAAGATGAAGGTGTGCTTGAAGAACAGGAATCCGACCTTGTGCGTTCAGCTCTGGAGTTTGACGAGATAACCATCAGCGAAATACTCGTTCCACGTGTCAACATAACGGCAATCGAGCTTAACACTCCCATCGACAGGATAAGAACGCTGTTTCTCGAATCAGGCTTCTCAAGACTGCCTGTTTTTGAAAACAGTATCGACTCTATCATAGGAATTCTTCACAAATCCGATTTCTATGAGCTTTATCTCAACAAAGAAAACGATATAACTTCACGTCTGAAAAAACCCGTATTTATATCCGAAAACAAGCGTATTTCCGAAGCTTTGCGTGAAATAAAGGAATCAAAGGTCCATATGGCAGTCGTAGTTGACCAGTACGGTGGCACTGAGGGTATATGTACGCTGGAGGACATTATCGAGGAGCTTGTCGGAGAAATATATGACGAAACTGACAGGGAAGATACTTCTTTCGTGCGCATAAGCAATGATCGTTTTGAGATCTCTCCCGATCTTTCGGTCAGCGATTTTCTTGACCGTCTTGATCTCCCTGAGGATACAATAATCACAGAAAGAAACTCAATGGGAGGCTTTGTCATGGATATTTTAGACCGTATCCCTGAACCTAACGAGTTCTTGTCATACGGTATTTTCAACATGACCGTCATCATGGAGGACGAGCAGAAAATCTGTAAAATTAAAATAAGAATTAAAGATAATATCCGCAATACCGAAACAAACGAAAGGATCTGACTCTATGCCAAAACAGATAAAAAAGGACATCATTCACCCAAAAGAAAAAATGAACAGGATCTTCGCAATCCTGTCCATGTGCACTGCCATAATAATGTGTGCTTTTCTGATATTCGTAATGCCAAGAATGATCAAAACTGAAAGCATCAGTCTGACTTTCCTTTTCACGATTGCTTTCGCATTGTTTTTTTTGTCATGCTTTATCCACTGTTTCTCCTCTATCGGCTCTTTTAAGGCAACAAGCAGATTTTCTTTAATTTTTCAAGGCTTTGTTTCGCTTGTAAGTACAATTTTCTGCATATTCAATACAAGGTTTATTCTCGTCATGCTTTTTTCTGCATTGAAAAAAACCGACATAGTCAAAGTACTGCTCGGCACAAAATCTATGGTAAGATTTCTTGAATCGCAATACACCAACTGGATATGCTTTATATTCGCACTTATCGCTATGATTATAGTTGGTGTGCTGGGAATCATAAGACTTGCACGCAAATAATACTACTCCAGTCTGATACTTACCTCTCCTGATGACAACACATTTTGAGTACCGTCATCAAAGCGCACAATAAGCCTTGCCTTTTCGTCAATGTCAATAGCTGTGCAGGGAGTTCTTCTCTCACCCGATACAGCAAAAATCCGTTTGCCGATAAGCATTGAACGCTTGCGATACTCATCAAGTATCTCATCACTCATATAATTTTCCGGAAGTTTATTCAATTCACGCAGAATCTCAGCGGCAAGTCTGTTACGAATGTTTTTGTGATCATTGTCCGAAAACACTGACGCCGCCGTTTTCTTTATATCATCAGGAAAGTCATTTTCAGGTGGCAGAATGTTTACCCCAATTCCCAGAACTGCATATTCCAATCCACCACTCTCAAAATCCACTGACGCTTCGGTAAGTATACCGCATATCTTTTTGCCGTCAATAAAAATATCGTTAACCCATTTTATCTCTGCCCTGACCTGACCATCACTGACCGTTTCAACTGCTCTTGCTACCGCAACAGCTGCCGAGGTTGTAATATAAAGTGCATTTTCTATCGTCATTTCAGGGCGCAGTATAACAGATAGATATATCCCTGTTTTGTCAGGAGAAAAAAAGCTTCTTCCAAGTCTGCCCTTGCCGGCAGTCTGTTGCTGTGCAACGAGTACATACCCATGTGATGCCCCGTCCTTTGCCAGCCCTTTCAGTACGGTATTTGTAGAGGTAACTGTACGCTCTACATGAATATCAAACGGACTGTCTCCCAATACAGCTTTTATACCCTCAACCGAAAGACTGTTATCATCAGCATTGAGCGTATATCCCTTGTTCGTGACTGCTGATATTTCAATACCGTCCTGACGCAGATCCTCTATAGCCTTCCACACAGCCGTTCTTGACACACCAAGAACCTTTGCAAGCGTTGCTCCGGAAAAACATTTTCCTCTGTTTTTTTCAAGTTCTTTTAAGACTTTATCTTTTAGTTTCATAAAAATCACCTTTATAATAGTATAGCAAAATGACAGATAAAAAGCAATAAAATCAGTCAAAACATCTAAGATATACGATAAAAAAACGTTGTTTTTGCCCCGGGAACAAAAATTTACAAAAAATTAATATAATTACTTGACAAGGTGATTTGTGTGTGGTATAATGATTTTACCTCTTTATGAGGTCTATTTTTTTGCGTATTTTTGCGTAAAAAAACATAAGTTACCTCATGGTATTGCTTTTAAAGCAGTACTTGCGTGAAAACGTGTGAGGGAGGCAGGCGTACTCTGTTGAGATGAAAATCTCGTGTTCTTGCAGAGTGCAAATTTCGTCAGGAGGTGCCGAAAATGAGAGTAAAAATTACACTTGCATGTACAGAGTGTAAGCAGAGAAACTACAACACAAAAAAGAACAAGAAGAATGATCCTGACAGACTTGAAATGAATAAATATTGCAAGTTCTGTAAGAAGCACACTCTTCACAAAGAGACTAAGTAAGTCGGGAGGAGAAAATTATGGCTAAAAAGGCAGAATTGGATTCCAAGGCTACAAAGTCTAAAGCTTCCGCTAAGAAAAAGGGCGGAATCAAAAAGTATCTCAAAGATTTGAAATCTGAGATCAAAAAGGTCGTTTGGCCTTCTAAGAAACAGGTTATCAACAATACCGGAGTTGTGTTGACTGTAATGGTGATAGTCGGATTGTTTCTCGGAGGTGTCGACGCAGGACTCGGTGCTATCATTAAAGCTGTATTGAACGGCTTTGCTAAGTAAGCTCGGGTCAAAGGGTTTTTGCGACATCAATATTATGGAGGTTTTACATTATGTCTGAACAAGCAAAATGGTATGTTATACACACCTATTCCGGCTATGAGAATAAGGTAGCTCAGAATATTGAAAAGGTTGTAGAAAACCGTAAGCTTCAGGACCTTATCCCTGAAGTAAGGATCCCAACTGAGATCGTTACAGAGGTTAAGGATAACAAGACAACTGAAGCAGAAAGAAAGCTTTTTCCAAGTTATGTACTGGTAAAGATGGTCATGAACGATGATTCCTGGCATATCGTAAGAAACACACGAGGTGTTACGGGCTTTGTCGGACCAGGATCAAAACCTGTTCCTTTGACAGAGAAGGAAGTAGCTGCACTCGGCGTTGAAGCTACAAGAAAAACAACTCTTGAGGTTACTTTCAAAGTTGGCGACAACGTTATTGTTACAGCAGGTTCTTTCGAAGGCTTTACAGGCGTTGTACAGGCTGTTGATATTGAGGCTCAGACAGCAGATGTTGTCGTTTCAATGTTTGGCCGTGAAACATCAGTAAGCTTGCCAATAAATCAGATCAAAGCTGAGGATTAAGCAAATTAACGCTTGGCGTTAAAAATTCATACGTTTTAAACGAAGCGAAAGTTGATATACAAGACAGTACGCTGGAATTAATGCGAACTGATCTGGTTGTCATCGGCTTCAAAAGAGTGGGAGGGTTCAAAAGAATCCGCCTTACCACAAATTATGGAGGTGCGAAAGATGGCACAAAAGGTAGTAGGCTTTATTAAGCTGCAGATCCCAGCAGGAAAGGCAACTCCTGCACCACCGGTTGGTCCTGCACTTGGACAGCACGGTGTAAACATCATGGCATTTACTAAGGATTTCAATGAGAGAACTAAGAACGATATCGGTCTTATCATTCCTGTTGTAATCACAGTTTATGCTGACCGTTCATTTACATTTGTAACAAAGACTCCACCAGCAGCAGTTCTTATCAAGAAAGCTTGCAAAATCGAGTCTGGTTCAGGCACACCTAACAAGACAAAGGTTGCTACAATCACTAAAGAGCAGGTTCAGAAGATCGCTGAACAGAAAATGCCTGACCTTAACGCTGCAAACCTTGAGTCTGCAATGAGCATGATCGCTGGTACATGCCGTTCAATGGGTGTTGTTGTTGAAGACTAATTCGTAAGTCGCATTTTGCGAAAAGGTGGGAGATAGTAATCAGCTTTTGCTGATAACTACTTTCGTTATTACCACTAATAAGGAGGAAAATATAAATGAAACATGGCAAGAAGTATGTTGACAGTGCTAAAGTTGTCGACAAGGCTAAGCTTTATGACGCTTCAGAGGCTCTTGACCTTGCTGCTAAGAATGCAAAGGCTAAGTTCGATGAAACTATTGAAGCACATATCCGTCTTGGTGTAGACTCACGTCACGCTGACCAGCAGGTTAGAGGTGCTGTTGTTCTTCCAAACGGTACAGGTAAGAATGTAAGAGTTTGTGTATTCTGTAAAGAAGATAAATATGACGCTGCTAAGGAAGCCGGAGCTGAATATGTTGGCGGTATGGATCTCGTTGACAAGATCACAAAGGAAAACTGGATGGACTTCGACGTTGTTGTTGCTTCACCTGATATGATGGGTGTTGTTGGACGTCTTGGTAAGGTTCTCGGTCCTCGTGGACTTATGCCAAACCCAAAGGCAGGTACTGTTACTCCTGACGTAGCTAAGGCTGTTTCAGACGCTAAGGCTGGTAAAATCGAGTATCGTCTTGATAAGACAAATATCATTCACTGCCCAATCGGTAAGGCTTCATTCGGTGCTGAAAAGCTCGAAGAAAACTTCAATACTTTGATCGATGCTATCGTTAAGGCTAAGCCTGCAGCTGCTAAGGGTCAGTATTTGAAGAGCGTTGTACTTGCATCTACTATGGGTGTTGGTATCAAGGTTAATACTGCTAAATACGGCAACTAATCTTTACAAAAAAGGATAACGGATTGATTTTAAAAAAATCAATCCGTTTTTTGTTGTCTTTTATTCAAAATCATAGATAAATCCAAGCTGTCGCATTGAGGATACTCCGTCATTACCTGATATGAAATGATCCAGAAGATGTATATCCATACTGCGAAGATGAGTGATTATCTTTTTGGTAAGTAATATGTCCTCGTCAGATGGTGCACTCGTTGCATCAGGATGATTGTGTGCAATGAAAAAGTAGTTTACGCCACTGTTAAGCACTGCTTTTGTTATGTTGCGAAGATTCACCTGTACCGACTGCGAATTTCCTGTTTGTATATCAGTATAGTTTTTAAGCCTGTAGTTGTTATCAGCGAAAAACAGCTTTATCTGTTCATACTGCTGACCATAATACAAATCTCCTATAAAAGCTTTCAGCTTTGCAATATCTCTTATATCTATGTCATCATCAGTTCTATCTGTATGCAGATAAACGTTAAGGGCATTGAAAACTTTCAGGGATAGCGCAGGATTTTCTCCAACGATCTTACTGTGTACAAGGTCTTCATACGATGCACTCAGCACCCCTGAAAGCGAACCAAAACGATTTATAAGCTCATGTGCTATGTGATTCGTATTACAACGTGAATAACAGTGAAACAAAATCATTTCAAGAATCTCATGCTCCTCAAAGCTGTTGAAATTCATCTCTTTTGCAAATTTCGTTTTCATTCTTGCTCTGTGACCGTCATGCAGATTCTTTTCTGCCATCAGACTGCACTCCTTCTATTTTATGTTCTTTTGCTTCATGGTTAGTGAAATACGCTTTTTCTTAACGTCAACATCAAGCACCCATACCTTCACCACGTCACCGACCTTAACAGCCTCCAATGGATGTTTGATATACCTGTCGCAGATCTGTGATATGTGAACAAGCCCGTCCTCATGAACTCCGACATCAACAAACGCACCAAAATCGATTACATTTCTGACTGTTCCCATAAGCTCCATACCAGGCTTGAGGTCTTTAAGTTCCATAATGTCACCGCTTCTCATAAGTGGTGGTGGCAATTCGTCACGAGGATCACGTCCGGGTTTTTGCAATTCCTTGACAATATCGGTCAGCGTAGGCACACCAACTCCGATCTCATCTGCAAGCTTTTGAAAGCCAAGCTTTGAAACCGTGTCATCAAGTCCCTTTAATGCACTCACACTTCCGTCAATGTCGTTTATAGAAAGTCCGCACTTTTCAAGCAAAAGCTTTGCCGCATTGTAAGACTCAGGATGAACAGAAGTGTTATCAAGAAGGTTTTTGCCTCCCTGAACTCTCAGAAATCCTGCGCTCTGCTCAAATGCCTTTGCACCAAGTTTAGGCACTTTCAGAAGCTCTTTTCTGTCCTTGAACTCACCGTTTTCTTCACGGTATGCAACTATATTCTTTGCAACCGTTGCGTTTATGCCTGAAACATACGACAAAAGTGAATGTGATGCAGTGTTAAGGTCAACACCGACAGAGTTTACACAGTCCTCAACAACTCCACTCAAAGCCTCGTCCATTCTTGCTTTTGGCATATCATGCTGATACTGTCCTACACCTATTGCTTTCGGGTCGATCTTTACAAGCTCTGCAAGAGGATCCTGCAAACGTCTTGCAATAGATACAGCACTTCTCAGCGAAACATCAAACTCAGGGAACTCCTCTGCAGCAAGCTTAGATGCGGAGTACACCGACGCTCCTGCTTCTGAAACTACCATATATGAAACACTCTGAGGTATCTCCTTGATAAGCTCAGCTACAAAAGACTCTGACTCACGGGAAGCTGTGCCGTTACCGATAGAGATAGTTGTAACATTGTGCTTTTCAATTAGCTTTGAGAGTATTCTTTTTGCCTCGTCAATCTTGTTCTGTGGTGGAGTAGGGTAGACAACTGTAGTATCAAGCACCTTACCCGTATGGTCAACAACTGCAATTTTACAGCCTGTTCTGTAAGCAGGGTCAAGACCAAGTGTGCAATGACCTTTTACAGGAGGTTGCATAAGTAATTGACGGAGATTTGACGAAAATACCTTTATCGCACCCTCCTGAGCTTTTTCCAGAAGCTCACTACGGATTTCACGTTCTATTGAAGGATATATAAGACGCTTATAGCTGTCGATACAAGCGGTTTCCACCAGTCTGCCACATTCACTGTCGTTCACTCTGAACTTTGAAATGCAGGCTCTCTCACCTGCTCCTTCAGGCACTTCTACCGATACCTTCAAAGCTCCTTCTTTTTCTCCACGGGAAATAGCAAGAACTCTGTGTCCTGCAATTTTTGAAACAGGCTCTGAAAAATCATAATAATTCTCATACACCGTTTCAGCTTCCTCGTCAGCTGCTTTTGAAACAATTCTGCCTATTTGTGCAAATAGCTGTCGCAGATATTTTCTCAAGCCTGCATTGTCAGAAACGTCCTCAGCAATGATGTCCAACGCTCCCGCAACGGCAGTTTCAGCACAATCAACACCCTTTTCAGCATCAACATACTTCAAAGCCTCAATATATGGCTCAGTTGACATGACCTGAAGCATGATTATTTCAGCAAGTGGCTCAAGTCCCTTTTCTCTTGCAATACTTGCTCTTGTTTTTCTCTTCGGCTTGAACGGACGATAAATATCCTCCACTTCAACAAGAGTTACAGCCTTTTCAATGGCTGATGCTATCTCATCAGTCATTTTTTCCTGCTCTATTATAGAGGCTGTTATCTCAGCCTTACGCTTTTCAAGATTACGAAGGTATGTAAGACGGTCTGATATTTCTCTTAAAATCTGGTCATCAAGTGAACCAGTACGCTCTTTTCTGTAACGTGCAATAAAAGGTATTGTCATACCTTCGTCAATGAGCGTTATAGTATTGTCTATCTGTTCCTGTCGGAGCTTAAACTCCTCGGCAAGTACCTTGTTTATTTCCATATCAGTTTTCCTTTCCGTCACAATTTACTGCAAGTATCGGATAGCCGTTGATATACGGCTTTACAATCACCGGCTCAGCCTTTGCCTGCTTAAAAACAACAGGAGCAAGCTCCCTTGCAAAGTCAGAAAGCTCCTCAAGAGCTTTTGTTTTCACAACGGGACAGACAGGCGAAAGAGTAAGCACAAGTGTACCATTCAGATCCATTACACGAAATGGCCATATTCTGCAGTCAAAAGGCTTTGAGTCTTTCATTACACAGCCGTTTTCCCTATCAAGCATAGAACAATAATACAGATCCTCATCAGGCTCTTTTTCCATATCAAATATGAAGCTTTCACCATTTTCAAGGAATCTCTGAGTTTTGTTGTAATTTTCAAGTATCTCATCAGCTTTTGACTTTGTTATAACGGGAGCTTCCCAAATGTCTGAGCTGTCAAAGCAACAGCATATACGGCATTTTGCACACTCCTCTTTTGACAGAATCCTGTTAAGCATATTTTCACCGCCCACAATAATATACTTTGATTTTACCACATTTTCGCAAAAAAAGCAAGGTGAAAACAGTGCTTCACCTTGTTTGCTCCAATCACTTTAAGAAAAAGAAATAGACTATACCATAAACAACGCTCGCAAGAATCCCATAGAGAATAACAGGTCCGCAGATTATAAAAATCTTTGCTCCCAGACCAAGCACAAAACCCTCCGTTTTAAACTCCATTGCCGGAGCAACCACCGAGTTTGCAAAACCTGTTATCGGTACTAAAGTTCCTGCACCGGCGTGTTTTGCGATACGGTCATAGTAGCCCAGTGCAGTGAACAGTGCCGAAAGAAAGATCAGACTTATCGAAGTTGCCATGCCTGCATTTTTCTCTGAAAGTCCAAAGCCCGAATACATATTCAGCAGACTTTCTCCAAGCATACAAATAAGTCCTCCAAAAACAAAAGCTTTGGGAATCGTTATCCACCATTTTGTCCCCTTTGATGCTTCCTTATACATTTGTGAATACTGCGATTTACTAAGATTAATATCCAAATTCTCATCTCCTGAATGATCTTTTAGGATATTATCTGCAAAAAAACGTTGAATATGCAAAAAGGCAGTTGCTTTTTACAACTGCCTTCAATATTTACTTTACCTTTAAATCAGGCAACTTATCTCTTGTCACCACCAACGAATTATTATAAGCACTGATAAGCTGTTCCTTAGCGTTATATTCCTCATTAAGGCTTCCATCCTCATTAAGCAGATAATTTCCTCCCCAATTACCGATATAACTCCAGAGTGCATTATCCTCTGCAACAAGATTCATATCAGGAAGGTTTCCACACTCACTTATTGCAATCGGTTTTGTCTTGCAAATCTTTGTAAGAAACAGCATGGTATTCTTTTGTCCTGAAAGATCACCCTTGTCATAGATGTCAGCAGAGATAATATCGCACATCTCGTCACCAACATACCAATCAACATTCTGAGCACTCCACACCCAGATAAGATTATCAAGCTTGTGATAACTCGTCTGACGCTCATAAAGGAGCTTCCACAGCCATTTATATGAGTCTGAATCATTGCCCCACCAGAAGTAACCATTGCTTGCCTCGTGCAGAGGACGCCAGATTACAGCAATGTCATTATCCCGCAAGATTTTGAGCTGCTCAGAAATTTTGTCTATGTCATTAATGATTGCCATGCACTCATCAGAGATTTTCTTTTCTTTATGTAACTTTTCTATATCCTCTGGAGTAAGCATTGCAATTTTTTGCTTTGTCATAGCCTTTGACAAGTCAAAATCGGTCTTGTCGGCATAGTATTCGCCACTGCCCAAAGGGTCCTGCCAATGCCACATATAACCGACTATTCCACCCTCTTTGCTCCATTCAATGGCATAGTCTATCTCATTTTGAGCCGAAATGTTCTCATCCTCAGTAAACATCATAAGGTCACCGAATCGTATCGCAGGATATTTACCTGTGAACTCGAAAATCTTGTCTGTTTCAAAGTGAGTGCCGACAGTATCATGCTGTCCGAGAATAACCTGCTTACCAAAAGCAGATTTCAGATATTCATAAAGCTTTTGTGCTTGCTCATCAGCATTCTTGTTTGAAATCTTGGTTTTTGAAACATCGGAAGTGATCGTGTTCTTAACAGCCGTTACACGCACATAGTCTACATCAACATCACCTTTTTCACAGATAATCGTAATAACTGCACTACCTTTTTTCATGTACACATTGTTCAATGAGAAGGTTTCAAAAGCTTTCTTACCGGAGTTTGAAATCTCTCCGATAATTTCACCGTTCACTGCAAGCTTGCTTGTTTTTTTCTTGTCGCTTGCAGTCGTTACTGCAATGTTATAAAACTGTGAATCTTTGAGTTCAACGCTCACCGACCAGAGATTATCATTCCCATAAAAGCCTGTGACATAGCCCTTGCCTTTATAGCCCTTTCTTTCAGAAGCGATCTTTGTTTTGCCTGAGATGACTCCGTCCTCAGCCTGAACAGTTTTATCAAACTTGACATATCGTATCTCTCCGACCTTTATTTCAGTCTGCTCAGGTTCCATCTCTGATGATTCTGCAACGCTTTCACTATCTTCGACATAGTTATCGATAATATCCCTGTTATCATGGATTCTTGTGCCACAGCCTGTTGCAACAAGAATCGAAAAAACACAAGCGATAACAGTCAGTATTTTAAACTTCATAGTTTTTAATATTCCTTTCTGGAAATCATTTATCACTCGTTTTCAAACAAAGGAGTCGAAAAATATCGTTCAGCAGTGTCAGGAAGAACGGTAACAACTGTTTTACCTTTGCCGAGCTTTTTAGCCAGCTTTTTCGCTGCAGCAACGTTCGTTCCACCTGATATGCCACACATAATACCCTCAAGCCTTGCGAGATCCTTAGCGGTTTCGATAGCTTCATCATCGGTTACTATGTATATATCGTTGTAAATATTGAGATTCAGATTTTTAGGAATAACACCATCACCGATACCCATTTGCAGGTGTGTTCCCACTGTTCCTCCTGCAAGGATAGCTGCGTTTTCAGGCTCAACAGCCCAGATCTCAATATCAGGGTTCTGTGCCTTAAGCACTTCTCCGATACCACTGATAGTTCCACCTGTTCCGATACCCGAACAGAATCCATGAATAGGGCCTTCAACCTGTTCCATTATCTCAAGACCCGTATGATGCTTGTGTGCTCTTGGATTTGCAGGGTTTTCAAACTGCTGTGGTACAAATACATTTGGATCTTCCTCTGCCATTTTAAGAGCAGTATCCATACACTCCTGTATACAGTCACCGATATTCCCGTAATCGTGCATAAGCTTAACCTCTGCACCATAATGAGCAATAAGCTTTCTTCTCTCCTCACTGACCGAATCAGGCATGATGATTATGACCTTATAGCCTTTTACTGCTCCGATAAGTGCAAGTCCGATACCCTGATTGCCACTTGTCGGTTCAACGATAATAGTATTCTTGTTGATAAGACCCCTTTTCTCAGCATCGTTTATCATTTCAAGAGCAGTTCTCGTCTTTATTGAACCACCCACGTTAAGTCCTTCAAATTTTACAATAATATCAGCAGAATCTTCATCAACCATACGATTCAGCTTTACCATTGGTGTATGTCCAACTACTTCAAGTATATTGTTATATATCATATTGACCCCCATAAAATGTCTGCATTTTTTTAATATATTATTTTTATTATATCACACTTATTCCTCCATTGCAACCATAGAGAATTGAAAAAAGCCTATGAAACTGATATAATCCCCTTAAAGCAGACACTTGAAAAAACAAAAAATTTCAAGACTACTTTAAGGGGATTATATCAAAAGCATATCTGTGAACTGTGTGTTTATCATATAAACAATCCCATGATCGCTGATTCCATTTTGTCGTTTTCCTTAGGCTTTCCGTCAACCTCAACCGACTTCAAGGTAACAGAAACACCCGTTGAAAATTTCAGCTCATAATCGCCCTCATGCTTCTTTTCTCCTGTATAGGTTACCGTAAACGTGAAAGGATTATATACCCAGTGACCATTATCAAAGAAATTGTCAATAGCTTGACCATAGTTGTCCTGACTCATCTTCATGTCAATCTTAAAATCGTATGTAGCAAATCTCACTCGGAATATCTGTATCGCCGAAACAACTGCATAGATAATAAAGACAATAACAGCAACTTTTATGCACTTAAACACCATTGCTTTGGTATTATTCTGTGGCTTTGCAGTGACAACAGGCTTCTGAGGCTGTGACGGCTGTCTGCGTTCAGTAATAGATTCACGGGTGTTTGCCTGCCGAGCGATGTCAGGAGAATATGGCCTGCGGACAGGCTGACGCTGTGGATTATTTGTCCTCGGTGGCGGAATGATTTTTCCACAGTTAGCACACAGTTTCATTCCATCACTGATTCTTGCACCACATGCCGAACATTTTCTTTCCATAACAAAAATCCTTTTAAATATATCTCAGAACAGCCACGACTTTACCCAGAATATCAACCTGCTCAACAATAATAGGATCCATGTTATCATTCTCAGGCTGGAGTCGGAAATGACCGTCCTCTTTATAAAATCTTTTCACCGTTGCAGAATCACTCTCAACCATTGCAACAACTATCTCACCGTTTTCCGCAACAGGGGTCTGCTCAACGATAACAACGTCACCATCAAGTATAGCAGCGTTTATCATTGAATCTCCTCTGACTTTAAGTGCAAACAACTGATTAGCATAACGTTTCTCTGGCTGAAAATTAATATAGCCTGTAATATCCTCAATCGCAGTAATTGGCTGACCTGCTGTTACAGTACCGACAACAGGAACTCTCATTCCCGATGAACCAACAAGCTTTATAGCACGGTTCTGATTAGTACCCTTTTCAAGCAGACCCTTTTCTGTCAATGAAGCAATATAACGATGCGCAGTTGAGGTGGATTTGAACCCAAATTCAGCACATATCTCCCTTACTGTCGGAGGATACCCCTCATCAAGCCTTTGCTTGATATAACCAAAGACTTTTCTTTCATTATCAGAAATTTTCATAAATATCCGTTTCCTTTCCTATATATCGTTGAACTGTAAACCTATATTTCCGCTTGCTTTTTAGCATGCTTTTTAGCAAGCTTATATACATCACCACAGCCAAGAGTTATAACAAGATCTC
>JAUNJM010000024.1 GCA_030533265.1 Ruminococcus sp.
TTTTGTGTTTTGTATTATTAGTAATAACCTTTGGTATGGTAATAGCTATATTTGTTACCAGAATACAGGGAGCAACTCCTCAGTTGTTTGGTTATCAGATATTCAGAATATCTTCTCCCAGCATGGAACCCGATCTCAAGGTAGGAGATATAATCTTATCTGAAAGAGTCAAGGATGTTACAGCGCTGAAAAAAGGTGATATAATTACATACAGAGGAGAATTAGGAAGTTATTCGGGCAAAAACATAACACATGAGGTCATAGAGGAGCCATATAAAGCTAACGGAAAATATCATCTGCAAACTATGGGTATTGCCAATACATACGCTGACCCTCAGATTTCAGAGAGTCAGGTTATTGGCAAAATGATTCGTAGAATGCCTGTTTTGAGTGCGATATACAGTTTTTTTATAACACCATTGGGCTTAGCGGTGATTCTTGCTTTTCTTGCAATTATATTTATCAACGAAGCTCTTTCGCTCAAACGGCTTATTAAAGGAAACAAGCACAGTGATTCTGATACAAGTGAATCTGACGAGTAAGGTCAAATTATGAAAAAAGTAATAAAAAAAGCGAAATCAATAATTAATGTGCTTCTTTTGGTCGTCATAGCTGTGCTTGCAATTTCGATAATGATGAGTCTGGTGGCACGCATAAACGGTACAGCACCTGAATTTTTTGGCTACTCAATTTTCAGGGTTTCAAGTGGTAGTATGGAGCCTGAGCTGATGGTCGGAGATGTTATTCTTAGTGAATCAACAGTTGACATTAATGGCATTAAGCCAGGAGATATAGTTACATATCGTGGAAGTGGTAATCTTTCAGGAAAGCTTATAACTCATAAGGTCATAACTGCACCGTATGAAGAAGAGGGCGAAACTTTCCTGCAAACAAAAGGTACAGCAAATGAGGTTGCTGATACTCCTATCAGTGCAGACAGGGTAGAATCTGTAATGATCTGCAAGCTGACTTTTCTCAACAAGTTTTATGACTTTTTCTTTTCATCATGGGGTTTGTTGGCTATGGTGGCATTGATAATTTTTGTGTTTGTTGATGAACTTATTGTGTTTATAAAAACTGTCACAGGCAATCAATCTATGAAAAATAGAGAAAGTATCAATGAGATTATAGAGCGTCTGCAGGCAGAAGAAGCAGAGCAAAACAAAGAAAAGTCAAATAAGAACGAATAAATAAAAAAGGGTTACAAGATATTGTCTTGTAACCCTTTTAGTTTTTAGTTTAGTAATTTTCAGCGTGGATTTCAAAATAACTTTGTGGATGAGCACAAGTAGGGCAAATATCAGGTGCATTAGTACCAACTACTATATGTCCGCAGTTGCGACACTCCCATACCTTTACTTCACTCTTAGCAAAAACCTCAGCCATTTCAACATTTTTGAGCAATGCACGGTAACGTTCCTCATGATGTTTTTCTATTGCTGCAACAAGGCGGAATTTTTCAGCAAGCTCAGTGAATCCTTCTTCCTCAGCAGTTTTAGCAAAATTTTCGTACATATCTGTCCATTCATAATTTTCACCCTCGGCTGCTGCAAGAAGATTTTCAGAAGTATTACCAATGCCTGAAAGCTCTTTGAACCACATTTTAGCGTGTTCTTTTTCATTTTCAGCTGTTTTCAGGAAAAGTGAAGAGATCTGCTCATAGCCCTCTTTCTTAGCAACAGAAGCAAAATAAGTATATTTGTTTCTTGCCTGGCTTTCTCCTGCAAATGCTGCTTCAAGGTTTTTTTCTGTTTTTGTACCTGCGTATTTGTTCATAATTCATTCTCCTTATCTGATT
This sequence comes from Ruminococcus sp., assembly GCA_030533265.1. Taxonomy (GTDB): domain Bacteria; phylum Bacillota; class Clostridia; order Oscillospirales; family Ruminococcaceae; genus FB2012. The sequence continues at coordinate 1,799 of JAUNJM010000024.1, forward strand.
TTATTTTGTAAGCTCTTTAGCAAGAGCAACAATCTGTGATTTACTTGCGTCACTGAGAGCTGAAAGGATTGTTACTGTGTTTTCAGTGAAAGTAAGATTCTTGCAGCCATTAAGCATTTTGCTCATCACCTTTGTAGCCATCGGTGCCCATGAGCCGTTTTCCATGAACGCAACAGTCTTGTTTTTGAATCCACGTTCAGTAAGGTTATTGATAAATTCTCTCATGAACGGGAAAATTTCTCCGTTGTAAGTGGTTGTAGCAAAAACGATCTTATTGTAACGGAAAGCATCTTCAACAGCCTCAGCCATATCATCACGAGCAAGGTCTGTAACCGCAACCTTTGGACAACCGTTTTCTTTAAGCTTTTCTGCAAGAAGGTGAACTGCCTTTTTGGTGTTGCCGTAAACAGAGGTGTACGCAATTACAACGCCTTCACTTTCAGAACCATAGCTTGACCATGTGTTGTATAAGTCGAGATAGTAACCAAGATTTTCTGTAAGAACAGGTCCATGCAACGGACAGATCTTTTCAATTTCAAGTGATGATGCCTTTTTAAGAAGTGCCTGCACCTGTTCACCGTATTTTCCTACAATACCGAAATAGTAACGTCTTGCTTCACAAGCCCAGTCCTCATCAACATCAAGAGCTCCGAACTTTCCGAAACCATCAGCAGAGAAGAGTATCTTATCAGCATTGTCATATGTTACGATGACTTCAGGCCAATGCACCATAGGGGCAGTGACAAATGTCAGAGTATGTCTGCCAAGAGTAAGTGTATCTTTTTCAGCAACAACTATTCTGCGATCAGAAAAATCTGTGCTGAAAAAGTTGTTCATCATAGTAAAGGCTTTTTCAGATGATACGACAACAGCGTCAGGATATTCCTCCATAAATCTTGCAATGTTTGCAGAGTGGTCAGGCTCCATGTGCTGAACAACAAGATAATCAGGTTTTCTGTCACCGACAACCTCAGCAATATTTGAAAGCCACTGATCACCAAAGTTCTGATCAACAGAATCCATAACAACGATCTTATCATCAACAATAACGTAAGAATTGTATGCCATACCATTCGGAACATCATACATACCCTCAAAAAGATCAATTTCATGATCATTTACGCCAACATAAAAAACATCATTTGTAATATTCATTGTGAAAACCTCCTGTTTTTTTTATTTATCAGTTTATACCCATAGCAAACGTAACAGGTACGGAAAAAAGTACTCCTGCATTTGGTTGTGACAGATCACCTGTTACTTTTAATATAGCATTTTTTGCGATTTCAAGCTGATCATCGTTAATTACAACAAAAATAGTTTTTCCCCTCTGTACAGGGTCATCACCTTTGAGAATCTCTCTTAGTACGCTCATAGCAGGAAGGTTATCCATTCCTGAAATGGACTTTGCCATGCCCATACTGTCAATGCAGGTTCCACCCTTGATACCTGCTTTTGCAAGTTCCTTCATTATCTCATCAACGAGTTCAACTCGCTTGATCACTAAAAATAATAACTGCATATAATCAATCCTTTCTTTAACATTTCTTTTTAAATGAGGCTGCGACCCAATCTTCCTTTTCACGAATTTCGATAAGTTCAAAATTCTGCGCTTTTATGGTATCAAGCACTTCATCTTTTCGACTGTCAATTATTCCTGATATGATAAGCGTACCGTCGTCTTTTAGAAAGCCTGAAAAACTTTTACTCATTGCGATAAGAACATCAGCAACTATATTTGCACACACAACATCATAGTCCTTGCCTATTTCATCAACAAGCTTTTCATCCTCAATGATGTTACCACATCTTGCAGTGTAAACATCTGGTGAAATATTGTTTTTCTCTGCATTTTCCTTTGCAATTTTAACAGAGTTTTCATCAATATCGACTGCAAAAACTGAGCTTGCCCCCAAAAGTACAGCTCCAATAGATAAGATTCCGCTTCCACAACCAAGATCGAGAAGTTTGTCATTTTCTTTTACATTAGCCTCTATAAGTTCAAGACAAAGCTGTGTAGTATTATGTTGACCGGTTCCGAAAGATGAGGCAGGGTCAATTTCGAGTATCTTACGGCTTTCATTTTCGTCAATCTTTTCCCATGATGGCTTGACAAGTATTTTTGTACCAATCTGCAACGGCTTGAAATACTGCTTCCAGTTATTTTCCCAGTCCTCTTCCTTAACATTTTTAAGGCAGTATTCAAGTCTGCCGAATGAAACATCGGTTTCTCTGGCTTTAAGAGCCTTAAGCTCAGCCTTTATAACCTCAAGATTTTCATGCCCCTGAGCATTTTCAGGGAGATAAACGGTAACTGTGGTTTCACAGTTTTTAAGCCCCATAAGGTCATCATCTATATAATCCCAGTTTGCGGTTTTATCTGAAAGAAAGCTTTCAAAATCAGCCGAATCCTTTATTGCAAATCCATTTATTCCTGCGTTAAGCAGACAGCCTGTGAGAGGTTCAACACCTTCAGAGGTTGTGTAAATATCAATTTCTACCCAGTTCATAGCAATCCCTTTCTAATGATATCAAAAATTATTATATCACATTTTTTGCAATTTGTAAATCCCTGATCACGCAATTTTGCATGATTGGTCAAATTTTTTTTACAGCTGTATTTGGTGGTTGAAAAAGGTGGAACAATATGTTATACTAACAAGGAAAGTAAACGTGAAAGGAGAGTGTCCGATAACGGACATGAATATAAAATATGAGTGAAATAAGAGATATTGAACTTTGGGAAAGCGGAAAATTGAAAATTGAATGGGTAAGAAACAATATGTCATTACTCAGGAGCATTGAAGAAGAGTTTGAACGTGACAAGCCTTTTGCAGGGTTGAAGGTTGCACTTTCGGTTCATCTTGAAGCCAAGACAGCATATCTTTGCAAGGTGCTTGCAGCAGGTGGTGCTGAAATGTATGTAACAGGAAGTAATCCGCTGTCAACCCAGGACGATGTTGCAGCAGCTTTGGTGCATGACGGACTTGAGGTTTTTGCATGGTATAATGCAACGGAAGAAGAGTATCACAGACATATTTCCAAGGTAATAAAATCAGGACCGAATATAATCATTGATGACGGTGGAGATCTTGTAAATCTAATTCACAATGAATATCCGGAGCTTATACCGAACGTTATCGGTGGATGCGAGGAAACGACTACTGGTATCATCAGACTTATTGCAATGAACAAGGATAAAAAGCTGAAATTCCCTATGGTTCTTGTAAATGATGCAAAGTGTAAGCATTTCTTTGACAATCGTTATGGAACAGGTCAGTCTGTCTGGGACGGAATCAACAGAACAACGAACCTTATTGTTGCAGGTAAGAACGTTGTTGTTGCTGGTTACGGCTGGTGCGGAAAAGGTGTTGCAATGAGAGCCAAGGGACTTGGTGCATCTGTTATCATTACCGAGATAGATCCTATAAAGGCACTTGAAGCTGTTATGGACGGATTCAAAGTTATGAAAATGGAAGAAGCAGCAAATGTCGGCGATTTCTTTGTTACAGTTACAGGCTGCAAGGACGTTATTACTGAAAAGTCGTTCATGAACATGAAGGATGGAGCTATTCTTTGTAATGCAGGACATTTTGACTGTGAGGTTGATGTTGCAGGATTGAAAAAAATTGCTGTTGAAAGCAAAAAGGCAAGAAATAATATTGACGGATATAAGCTCAGCAATGGCAACTGGCTTTATGTTATCGGAGAGGGAAGACTTGTGAATCTTGCTGCAGGTGACGGTCACCCTGCTGAGATTATGGATATGTCGTTTGCGATACAGGCACTATCGGCAGCATATCTTGTGAAAAACAAGGGACAGCTTTCTGATATGATAATTAACGTTCCTGATGAGATCGACAGGGAGGTTGCAGAACGCAAACTCAGATTCTGGGGTCTTGAGATTGACAAGCTGACAGATGAGCAAGCAAAATATCTCAACAGCTGGCAAGTTGAATAATAAAAAACGAGTGATTTTTTAAAAAGTTGAAAAGTCACTCGTTTTATTTTGCAAATATTTCTTAAAAAACAGCGTTTTAAAATTGCAAAATCGGAGCAAATTAATCTTGTGAGATTAAATTTCAAAGGAGGAGATGATTTGCAGAAAAAAATGCTGAAGTGTTTCACCATGTTGATGATAGGAGGACTTGTCTACGGGCTTATTGAGATTTCAGCACGAGGCTATACCCACATTTCAATGGGAGTTCTCGGAGCTGTTTCAATGCTCGTTATCCATTTAACCAACGATGCAAGACGTGAGGGTATGAACTATTTCATACAGCTCTCGGTGATAACACTTTTTATAACGTCAATAGAGCTTTTAACCGGAGAGATACTCAACGTCCGACTGGGTATGAATATATGGGATTATTCCGATATTCCGCTTAATTTTGATGGTCAGATATGTCTGCCGTTTGTAGGAATTTGGTTTGTGCTGTCTGCAGCAGGAGTCTGGATAGATGATTTCGTAAGATGGAAAATATTTGGTGAAGGTAAAAAACTTCGAAATATAAAAACTGCCCGATATCTCGAGCAGTTTTAGTGTTAATTGATTTTCCAGATATTCTGTGCATAGTCTTTGATTGTTCTGTCGGAAGAAAACTTTCCGGCAGAGCACATATTAAGCCAGCATTTTTTTGCAAAAGCGATTTCATTCTTGTAATCTCTGTTGACCTGAAGCTTGGTTTCTACATAACTATTCAGATCACCGATGAGATAGTAGTGGTCAGGAACGTGCCAGCTTGCACCGTCCATGAGTGACTTGTAAAGCTCCTTGAATGAGCCTTCTTCGTTAGACGCAACTCCACCATCATCAAAGGTACCGTCGATGAGTTTGTTAAGCACACGCATGATTTTCTCGTCTGCAAAAGCAACTTCACGAGGGTCATATTCAGGCATTATCTTTTCAAGGTCTTCAACTCTTGCACCGAAGATATAATTGTTTTCATCTCCTGCTTCCTCGACGATTTCAACATTAGCACCGTCAAAAGTGCCAAGAGTTACCGTTCCGTTGAGCATGAATTTCATGTTGCCTGTACCTGATGCCTCAGTACCCGCAGTTGAGATTTGCTCAGAAATATCAGCAGCAGTGACAAGCTTTTCAGCGTAAGAAACGTTGTAGTTCTGTACAAAAACAACCTTGATAAGATCCTTTGTATCGGGATCACTTTCAACAAGCTTTGCGATTTCTCCTATAAGCTTGATAATAGCCTTTGCACGACGGTATCCAGGGGCAGATTTTGCACCGAAAATGTAAGTTGTCGGAGTAAAATCAGTAATAGAACCGTCTTTGATTCCGTAATAGATATATAGGATCGACAGAGCGTTGAGGAACTGTCTTTTGTATTCGTGGAGTCGTTTTATCTGAATGTCAAACACAGTATCAGGATTAATTTCAACGCCATCATGAGCCTTTACGAAAGCAGCAAGCTCATGTTTCTTTTTGTTTTTGATAGCAATAAATTCTCTGAGCACGTTTTCATCATCAGCATACTTTTTGAGCTTTGCAAGCTCATCAAGATTTTTCACCCAATCATTGTTGCCGAGAAGTCTTGTGATAAGTGCCGACAATTCAGCATTGCAAAGAGCAAGCCAACGACGCTGAGTGATGCCATTGGTCTTATTCTGGAAACGGTCAGGATAGATTTCATACCAATCCTTCAGAGTTTCAGCCTTGAGAATTTCAGTATGAATAGCAGCCACACCGTTTGTATATGAAGAAACATAAACAGCCATGTTTGCCATACGCACCATTCCGTCACCGACAGGTGACATTTTTGCGATAAGTTTTTTATCTTTTTTGAGTTCATACATATCCTTGATAAAGCGTTCATTTATCATTAGGACAAACGCATAAACTCTTGGAATTATCTTTTCAACAAGTTCACAGCTCCATTTTTCAAGAGCCTCCTGCATGATTGTGTGGTTAGTATAATTGAATACCTTCTGAGTAATAGCAAAAGCCTTATCAAAATCCATACCATGAATATCTATGAGCTGACGCATAAGCTCAGGGATAGAGATAACAGGGTGGGTATCGTTGAGCTGGATAGTTACCATGTCAGCGAGGTTGTCAAGAGTGCCAAAGCGTTCGATATGCTTTTTGAGGATATCTGTAAGTGATGCAGATGAGAAGAAATACTCCTGTTTAAGACGCAGGATTTTGCCCTCCTCAAAATTGTCGTTAGGATAAAGCACCTTTGAAATATTTTCGGCAGAGTTTTTAGCCTTTACTGAATCGTCATACTTTCCGTCATTGAATGACATGAAATCGAAATCATCAACAGCCTCAGCCTGCCACAGACGAAGATTGCCGATATTATCAGTACCATAACCAATGATAGGCATATCATAAGGTACAGCTTTTACCGTTTCGTCACCGTAAACGACTTCAACAGCGTCAGAGTCACATCTTTTTGACCAAGGATCACCAAATTTCTGCCAGTTGTCAGCATATTCACGCTGGAAACCGTTTTCGATAGTCTGCTTGAAAAGACCATATTTGTATCTTATGCCATATCCATCAAGAGGGAGGTCATGTGCAGCGGCAGAGTCGAGAAAGCAGGCTGCAAGTCGTCCAAGACCACCGTTTCCGAGAGCAGCATCCTCGATTTCTTCAAGCTCCGAAAGACTTCTGCCATAGTTTTTGAGAACTTCATCAACGGTATCCTTTAATCCCAGACAGAGCAGGTTGTTATAAACTGCACGTCCCATAAGAAACTCCATAGAAAGATAGCAAGCGTGTCTTTTGGAAAGATGTATCTGAGTGCTTTTGTTCCAGTTGTCAGCAATTTGAGTCATTATCACAGAAGAAATACTTTCGTGTAGTTGAACAGGTGTTGCATTATTTACAGTTGCACCAAATTTGCTGTTAAGGTCAATATCAAGCATTTTTGAGAACAATGCTTTATCCATAATATAAAACTTCCTTTCAAATTTGCATTTATCATTTTAAGACTGTGGTATTTTAATCATCAAATCTATTTCTGTCATATAAATTTGTGATCACGGCGATTTTTTCAGCAAGCTCATCGCTTAAGCAGTCCTTATCGCAACGCCATTGCCAGTTACTACCGAGCGTTGATGGAATATTCATTCTTGCCGTAGAATCCAGTTCAAGAAAATCCTGCATCTGAGCGATAGCAGTATCAGAAACGCTTGCCCATGCAAGTCTTATCATTGCCCAGGCGATATCCTTATTGCGTTTGACTGCGAGATAATCACGGCAGAATTTAAGCTCTTTTCGGGAAGCGTTTTTAACCCAGCCGACTATAGTGTCATTATCATGCGTACCTGTGTAGCAGACATTGTTTGAGTTTTCAAAGTTGTGTGGCAGGTAGTTGCTCTTGCCCTGAGGATCAAATGCAAATTCGAGAACCTTCATGCCCGGAAAACCACTTGCTTTCAAAAGCTTAGCAACCTGTTTGGTGATAAAGCCCAGATCCTCAGCAATGATTTTCTGTTTGCCGAGTTGTTTTTTCAATTCCTTGAAAAGCTTTATATCAGGACCTTTTCTCCATTCTCCGACAGTAGCGTCAGTTCTGCCATAGGGAATAGTGTAATAGCTTTCAAAGCCACGAAAGTGATCTATTCTCACGACATCATATATCTCTGTTGCACAGGCAATACGGTCTATCCACCACTTGAAATTTTCCTGTTCCATAACGTCCCAGCGATAGAGAGGGTTACCCCAAAGCTGTCCGAGAGCGGTGAACGCATCAGGTGGGCAACCGGCAACGTCGATAGGAATTTTGTTTTTATCAAGCAGAAAATATTGCGGACATGACCAGACTTCAACGCTGTCATATGCTACATAGATAGGAATATCACCGATTATCTCAATTCCAAGTGAGTTGACATATCCTTTCAATTTATTCCATTGTTCATAGTATTTGTACTGTATAAAGCACCAGAAGCGTATCTCATCTGCATATTCTATTTTTGCTTTTTTGATAGCATCAGCCTCAAACATTTTCAAAGGCTTTTCCCATTCATACCAAGGCTTGCCGTCATGAGCAGATTTCAAAGCCATAAAAAGACCATAGTTTTCAATCCAGTTATTGTTATCAGCAAGGAAAGTATCAAACTCTTTTTCGGGATTTTTTTCAAAACGTTTGTAAGCCTTTTTTAGCACCTTGAAAACATTGTTATAGAGCGTGCTGTAATTTACTGAAAGAGGGTCATCACTCCAGTTTATATTCTTGTAATCGTGAGATTTCAGCAATCCTTGCTTTTCGAGAGCTTCAAAATCAATAAAATACGGATTCCCCGCATAAACAGAGAAGCTCTGGTATGGTGAATCGCCATAGCTTGTAGGAGAAACGGGGAGTATCTGCCAGAATTTCTGTTTTGATTTTTTCAGAAAATCTGCAAAATCATAAGCTTCAGCACCCATTTTTCCAATGCCGTAATTATTGGGCAGAGATGAAATGTGCATGAGTATTCCACTTGCACGCATTTATATCATTCCTTTCGATTAGTCACAATTACAAATATTATACTATATTTGTAATTGTTTAGCAAGAGGGATTTTAAACTTTTAGTTGTTGAATAATTCGGAATTTTGTTGTATAATTTAACAAAACAGAGTAATAATTCTTCTGAACATTAATGTTTAATAATTTTCTGAAAATAATTGCCTGTATGAATTAAAGTCTTAAAAGACAAAATAATAATACAGAGATTTCATAAAAGCATTATGAATCAGGAGGATATAAAATGAAAGATAAACTTTTTGGTGTCTTACAAAGAGTAGGACGATCGTTTATGCTACCTATTGCACTTTTGCCTGTAGCAGGTCTGCTTCTGGGAATAGGTAGTTCATTCACAAACGCAACAACTCTTGAAACATATCGTCTCACCAACATTATTCGTGAGGGTGGAGTACTTTATACCATTCTTGACATCATGTCAAAAACGGGAAGTGCAGTATTTGACAACCTTGCATTGCTATTCGCGATGGGAGTTGCAATCGGTATGGCAAAGAGAGAAAAAGAGGTTGCAGCACTTTCGGGAGCTATCGCATATCTTATCATGAATACGGCGATAAATGCCCTTATTACTGCAAAAGGTGGAGTTGAAGCAATGGCAGAAAACTCGACTACAAAAGTACTTGGAATAACAACATTACAGATGGGTGTTTTCGGAGGAATCATTGTCGGACTCGGAGTTGCAGCATTGCACAACCGATTCTATAAAATACAGCTTCCACAGGTTTTGTCGTTCTTTGGTGGAACAAGATTTGTACCGATTATCTCTTCAGTAGTTTACCTTGCAGTGGGCGGGCTTATGTTTTGGCTATGGCCTATTGTACAGCTTGGAATTTCAAAGCTCGGACTTCTTGTTTTGAATTCAGGCTATGCAGGAACCTGGATCTACGGCATCATCGAGAGAGCGCTCATACCATTCGGACTTCACCATGTTTTCTATATGCCTTTCTGGCAGACAGAACTTGGAGGCTCGATGATAATTGACGGAGTGACCGTACAGGGAGCACAGAATATTTTCTTTGCAGAGCTTGCGTCAAAGTCTACAGAGGTGTTCTCTGTGTCGGCAACGAGATTTATGTCAGGAAAATTCCCATTTATGATATTCGGACTTCCGGCTGCTGCATTTGCGATTTATAAAGCAGCACGTCCTGAAAAGAAAAAAATCGTCGGTGGACTTTTGCTCTCAGCAGCACTTACTTCCTTCCTCACAGGTATAACAGAGCCTATTGAGTTCACATTCTTATTTGTTGCACCAGTTATGTATGCCGTTCATTGTGTACTTGCAGGACTCTCGTATATGCTCATGCATATTTTTGGAGTGGGAGTCGGAATGACATTCTCAGGAGGTATTATTGACCTCACATTGTTCGGAATATTGCAGGGAAATCATAAAACCAACTGGATATGGATAGTCATTGTAGGACTTGTTTATGCAGTGATATACTATCTGCTGTTCTATCTTATGATAACAAAGCTGAACCTGAAAACTCCGGGACGTGAGGCTGATGACGAGGAAACAAAGCTTTATACCAGAAAGGATGTCAACGCACGAAAGAACGGTGGTAAAACAACAGCCTCGTTTGACAGAGTAAGTGCGTTGATACTAAAAGGTCTTGGAGGAAAGGACAACATTTCCGATATTGACTGCTGTGCAACAAGACTCAGGATAACGATTGTTGACCCTGCAATCGTGAGTGATAGTCTGCTGAAAGAAAGCGGAGCATCAGGAGTTATCCATAAGGGTAACGGAGTACAGGTTATTTATGGTCCACAGGTGTCGGTTATCAAGTCGAATTTTGAGGATTTTCTTGAAAGTGATGATTCCGATATGACAGATACGTTGCTTGGAGAGGCGATTGAGGAAACTAATAACAACCAGAGCGAGAATAAAACTCATGGTAAAAATACCACATTATATGTATATCTCAACGGTATGGTAGTACCACTTGAAAATGTTGAGGACGAGGCTTTTTCACAGAAAGTTCTGGGCGATGGTATCGCAATAGAGCCGTCAGACGGCAAACTCTATTCACCATGTGACGGAAAGGTCGATACGCTTTTTGACACAAAGCACGCAATAAATCTTGTGTCAGATGACGGCTGTGAGATATTGCTTCACATTGGTATTGATACGGTAAAGCTGGGTGGAAAGCACTTCAAGACTCATGTTTCTGAGGGAAGCATAGTTAAAAAAGGTGATCTGCTTATAACGTTCAATATGAGTGAAATAAAGAAAGCAGGCTTTAAAACAACAACTCCTATGATAGTCTGCAACAGCGATGATTACGAAAAGTTCAGCGTACTGCAAAATGGTAAGGTAACAGCAGGGGCAGAGCTTTTAAAGATAGATTAGTGTATTAAGAACGTAGGGGTGACGTGTGATCGTCCCCTACAGCAGATTTTGCACATGCTTTAATTGTGCACTATTCAGGAAAGGTTGAAAATATGAGATCATTTAATTATAAGATAAAAGATGAGGTAGGAATCCATGCAAGACCGGCAGGACTTCTTGCAAAAAAAGCGAAAGAATTTGAAAGTGTTATCACTATTGAAAAGGACGGCAAGTCAGTAAATGTAACAAAGCTTATCGCATTGATGGGGCTGGGAGTCAAACAGGGTGATACGATTAATGTAAAAATAGAGGGCAGTGATGAACACACTGCATGTTGTGAAATGGAACAATTTTTTAAGAGCAATTTATAGTTTACAAGTGGAGTGAGGGTATGAAAAAATATACTGGCAAGGGCGTTTACGGAGCTTATGCTATAGGTAAGATTTCGTTGTTTGTGAGCCATGATATATCGGTTGAAAGATATAATATCGAGGATATAACTGCCGAAAAAGAAAGAGTAAAAAAAGCTGAGGAGCTTGCACATTCCCAGCTTGAAGAGATTTATGAAAAAGCACTCAAAGAGGTGGGTGAAACAAATGCACAGATATTTGCTATCCACATGATGATGCTTGAAGATGAGGACTATAATGAGTCTATCGAGAATATCATAGAAAGTCAGAAGGTCAATGCAGAATATGCAGTTTCAGTAACATCTGCTAATTTTGCTGATATGTTTTCTTCAATGGACGATGCTTATATGCAGGCAAGGGCAGTTGATGTCAAGGATATATCTAATCGTATCATAGCTAATCTTTCAGGGAGAACAGCGAATGAGCCGGAATCTGATGAAAAGAGGATAATATGTGCCGATGACCTTGCTCCGAGTGAAACCGTATCGCTTGACAAGGGAAAGGTACTGGCTTTTGTGACGGCTCATGGATCATCAAATTCTCATACTGCAATACTTGCAAGGAATATGAACATTCCTGCAATAATCGGTGTAGGAGAGCAGTGTCTTACCGAGCTTAGAGATGGTATGGAAGCTGTTGTTGACGGATTTTCAGGTGATTTTTATGTTGAACCTGATGAAAAGACAAAAGCTGAGCTTTTTGAGAAGCAAAAGTCTGATGAACAAAAGAAAAAGCTTTTACAGGATCTCAAAGGCAAAGAAAATATCACTCTCGACGGCACAAGAGTGAACATCTATGCGAATATTGGAAGTGTTGATAACATCGGACAGGTGCTTGCAAATGATGCAGGAGGCATCGGACTTTTCAGGAGCGAGTTTCTATACCTTGAAAAAAGCGACTATCCGACTGAGGAACAGCAGTTTTCAGTGTATAAAAAGGTGCTTGAAAGCATGGCAGGAAAGAAGGTCATCATCAGGACTCTTGATATAGGTGCTGACAAACAGGTCGATTATTTTTGCTTGAAAAAAGAGGAAAACCCTGCGCTTGGTTGTCGTGCTATCAGGATATGTCTTACAAGGCCTGAGATTTTTCGCACTCAGCTCAGGGCATTGTTCAGAGCATCGGTTTATGGCAATCTGGGTATAATGTTTCCGATGATAACGAGTGTCAGCGAGGTTGAAAAGATTCTTGCAATATGCGATGAAGTGAAGTCAGAGCTTGCTAAGGACGGTATCAGCTACAATGATAATACCGAGATAGGTATTATGATAGAAACCCCTGCTGCTGCAATGATAAGCGATAAGCTTGCTCCTATGGCAGACTTTTTCAGTGTCGGAACGAACGACCTTACACAATATACTCTTGCCTGTGACAGGCAAAATCCTGATGTTGAGAAGTTCTGTGATACACATCATGAAGCAATAATCAGATTGATTGAAATGACTGCACGTAATGCTCACGAGCATGGTGCATGGATCGGTATATGTGGAGAGCTTGCAGCTGATCTCACGCTTACGGAAACGTTCCTGCGTATGGGTATTGATGAGTTGTCAGTATCACCGATATATATTCTGCCACTCAGAGATAAAGTCAGAAATCTGGATTTAAGATAAAACAAAAATGTCCTCTCAGTTAAGAGGACATTTTTATATATACAATAACTTAGATCAAATCTGCAATATCAACGTTTTCGCCTGTAAGACCAACATAAGCACCGTCTGATGCCTCAGCAGCGTCTGCATGAGCGATAAGCCACTTGTTGCAGGCACGGAGCCACTTATCCTCTTCGTTTACAGGAGTAATGTTTGGCATTGCACCGTTTGTACCCTTAGGAAGTGCGATAACAACCTTGAATCCGTCACCCTTCTTAGCACTGCAAGGAGCGTAGTGGAGAGTTGTAGCGTAAACTTCAACAACCTGACCTGCAGTAGCCTTAAAAGCCATTACCTTTGAGGTGTCGAGCTTGCCGTCGATAATATCATCTTCCTTAGCAACGAGGAGAATGAAATCATAAAGACCGATGTTAAGCTCGCTGTCACGGTGATATTCAAGACAGTTGAGCTTTGTGTTATGACCGTTGCACCAGCCAAGCTGAACAGGCATTCCACCGTAAGCGTTGTTCTGGAGCTTACCGAATGAAGCAGTAGACTCAAGTGAAGCCTCGCTCATCACATATTCAACGTTTTCAGGCAGAGGAGTTGTTTTGTCAAGGGCATCAAGAAGGTCTGAAACGTCATAACCATCGAGAACCTTTCCGTATGGTGCAAATTCCTTGTCGAGAACTGAATAGATTTTCATAAATTAAAACATCCTTTCAATTAAATATCAGCATAATTATAATAACATATTTCTATAAAATAATCAATAATATTTTTGATATTTTTATCATTGTCTTTCACTTGAACGTGTTGCAAATAAAGCAGAAATATGTTATCATATATTAATTAGTATTGAAAGGCATAAAAAAATGAAATCAAACTTTTTTAAAGGCATTGTGCATGGAATACCGATAGCACTGGGTTATCTGTCGGTGTCGTTTGGATTTGGAATACTTGCAGTCAAATCGGGACTGTCTGTACTTTGTGCAACGCTTATATCGGTTACAAATCTGACCTCAGCAGGACAGGTTGCAGGAGTTGGAATAATCGCAGCAGGTGGAAGTCTTGCAGAAATGGGGCTTACACAGCTTGTAATAAATATCAGATATGCACTTATGGCAATATCATTATCACAGAAAACGGATAGGTCATTTAGTCTGCCAAAAAGACTTTTGGCAGCATACGGAATAACTGATGAAATTTTTGCTGTCGCCTCGTCACAGCCTAACAGAATCAAAGCATCGTATATGTATGGACTGATACTCATATCCTTTCTTGGCTGGGCAACAGGTACGCTTCTTGGTGCGTCGGCAGGACAGCTTTTGCCTGTTGACATAACAAATGCTATGGGCATCGTGCTTTACGGAATGTTTCTGGCGATAATCATACCGCCTGCAAGAAAGAGCCGGAAGGTTCTTGCTGTCGTGACAGTAGCAGCAGTAATAAGCATACTTTTCAAATACCTGATAACAGTGTTTTCAAGTGGCTTTGCAGTGATAATCAGTGCTGTTGTGGCGTCTGCATTCGGAGCATTACTTTTTCCTGTTGATATTGATGAGGAGGTGGACGAGCAGTGAGCATTGCACTATACATAGCAGTTATGGCAGTTGTGACGTATCTCATAAGAGCGATACCGTTTGCAGCCTTTTCAAAGAAGATCAGGTCAAGATTTGTGCAAAGCTTTCTCTATTATATACCATACGCAGTTCTTGCTGCAATGACGATACCTGCGATATTTTACAGCACAGGGAATATATTCACTGCAACGGTCGGTACGGTGATAGCATTCGTGCTTGCATATTTTAATCTTCCACTTATAGTTGTTGCTCTTTCGGCAGCAGGAGGAGCTTTTGTAAGCGGTTTGTTTTGTTAGCATAAATCCGTTTTATGAGAATATATATTAAAAATGCAGTCTGGACGTTGAAAAAGACTGATATTTGTGATATAATAAAATATACTTGATTTTGGAGGCATATTATGAAAGAAATTAAAGCATACAGAGGACATATTCGTAATTGGGTGGCTCTTTGTGAGGAACTTTCGATTGATAAGTCGCTTTCAAGAGAGGACCGTGAACGTGATATACTCATAAAAGCGTACGAAAAATGGGGTAGTAAAATGGCTGATCATATGCATGGAATGTTCGCATTTGCAATATGGGACAGCGATGAGAAAAAGCTTCTTTGTGTAAGAGATCAGTTTGGTACAAAGACGTTTTACTATTATGTCACAGCAGATGGTGAATTGCTTTATGGCAATGACATTCGTGATATAATATCACAGCCGGGATTTAAAAAGGAGCTTAATATTGATATGCTCCAGATTTATATGTCGCTCACTTATGTTGCAGGTGAGGATACATTTTTCAAGGGGCTTAAGAAGCTTATGCCCGGTTGCACGTTGACTTGGTGCAAGGGCGAAATGAAAATCGAACGTTATTGGAAGCCTGAGTTTAATCCTGATAACGACAAGTCACTTGACGATTGGTCTGATGAGATACATGAAACTGTCGGACAGATGATGCGTGAAATAAAGACGGATGACGAAGTTGCTGAATCGTTCCTGTCAGGTGGAGTTGATTCATCATATGTTCTGGCAATGTCAGATGCTGAGATGTCCAATTCATGTGGATATGATGATGAGCGTTTTGACGAGTCAGGACTTGCAAAGAAAACTGCTGACATTCTCGGTAAAAAGAATTCGAGATGTCTTATCACTCCTGAAACATATTTCGAGAACATTCCTTATGTTATGTACAACATGGAACAGCCTTTGGGAGATGCATCTGCTATTGTCTTTGCCATTGCCTGCAAGGCTACTGCTGAACATACAAAGCTTTGCTATTCCGGTGAGGGTGCTGACGAATTTTTCGGTGGATACAATATGTACAGGAATGCTGAGCGTTATGGAGATAATCTTAAAACTTTCTATGTAGGAAATACTAATATCATGAAAGAGGAAGAAAAACAGAGAATTTTGGTCAACTATGATCCTGAAGTTCTGCCGATAAACCTTGTAAAGCATATTTACGAAGAAACTGAGGGACTTGATCCGTTGACAAAGATGTCGGACGTTGATATTCAGATCTGGCTTGAGGGTGACATTTATCTCAATGTTGACAAGATGAGTACAGCCGCAGGTCTTGAAATAAGAATGCCACTCACGGACAGACGAATCTTTGACATCGCATCTCGTCTGCCATCAAAATATAAGGTCACAGAGGAGCAGAACAAGGTTGCATTTCGTAAAGCTGCCGCAAAGGTTCTGCCTGATGAGATTGCTTTCAGAAAAAAGCTCGGATTCATCGTACCTATCCGTATCTGGCTTGCTGATGAGCGTTACAATGCTGATGTCAGGGCAAAATTCAACAGCGACTACGCAGCAAAGTTTTTCAAGATTGACGAGATCAATGCTATTTTCCAGGATTATATTGGAGGTAATTCTGACAACTGGAGAAAAATCTGGACGATATACACATTCCTTGTTTGGTATGAGGAATATTTCATCAAGAGATAAAAAAGATAGTTTCCAAAAGCCGAACACCCATACAGAAGTATTTAATATGTAACCGAAAGGCTGCGTAGAAAAAACCTACGCAGCCTTTCTCTTTTTGTCGAAAACCATACTGTCAGCAACAGCAGTTGCAACCGCAACATTGAAACGGAAACAAATATCAATCTTCTGTGTTCTGTGCCCGCTGGACTTGTCGGGTGCATATACGACAATCTTTTCAATGAATTCGTGCAAAATTTCGGGATGAGCTTCCATATCTGTCTGAAAGCAGACTTATAAGCTATGTGTAATATCCTTACTCATAATCTGAATTCCTCACTCTATGATTCTTCCGTCTGTGGAAATTGTTACAACTCTCCACGGAATAAATTTGCCACTTGCCTGTAAAGCACGCTTAACAGCATTTTCAATACCGCCGCAGCAAGGCACTTCCATTCTTGCGACAGTTACACTTTTAATGTTATTATTCGCAATAATCTGCGTAAGCTTTTCAGCATAATCCCCTTCGTCAAGCTTCGGGCATCCGATAAGGGTAATGCGATTACGAATAAATTCGTTGTGAAAATTACCATAGGCAAAAGCGGTACAATCTGCCGCGACAAGAAGATTTGCGTTATCAAAATATGGTGCATTTATTGGCACAAGCTTAATCTGTACAGGCCACTGTGAAAGCTGGCTTGTAACGGGTGAGGAAACGGAAACCGCTTCACGTTTTATAGCCTTTGACTGCGTTCCGGGACATCCACAAGGGAGTGTGCCACTCGATTTTGCCTGCTTTGCCGCAAGAACAGCTGCCTCGTTGTATGCAGGTGCTTCACGTTCCTCAAAGGTGATTGCATTTGTAGGGCAAGCTGGCAGACAATCTCCAAGACCGTCGCAGTAATCCTCACGGGTAAGTCTTGCCTTTCCATCAATCATTTCGATTGCACCCTCGTGGCAGGCTTCGGCGCAAAGACCACAGCCATTGCATTTTTCTTCATCAATTCTTATTATTTTTCTTATCATCGTTCTTCCTCCACTTCTATTTTAAATACATTTATCACATCACAATCGGGACAGCAGAAGCGTATATCTCCGTTTTTGGATTTAGGTGGTGTTCCGCCGTAACGAAGAATATCTATATACGGAAAGGCAACGTGCATTGCCATAGGACAGAGCTTTCCTCGTTCGCTGTAATAATCAAAGGCGTCACCTACTTTATGCCCTCTGTGACAATCACATTCGCCTTTCTTTTCAACAAGTGATATTTTGATTTTAGGTTTCATCTCGCACCTCCTTGACTTTATGTTGATATTATATTATAATATTTGTGATAAGTCGGTTGTATTTACAACAGAAACGAGGCTTTTATGGAGAAATATATCCCAATATTAAAAAGAACCCAGCTCTTTTCGGGAGTGGGCGAGGAAGAAATAGGAGCAATGCTTAATTGCTTACAGGCAAAGCATTGCACATATAAAAAGGGCGAGTATGTTCTCCGACAGGGTGAACATCTCGATAAAATTCTGGTGCTTGTGGGAGGAAAGCTCCACATTCAGCGTGACGATTACTGGGGAAACCGCAGTATCATAAATATGGTAAGCATTGGCGAGATGTTTGGTGAAGCGTATGTTGCTCCCGAAAGCGGCACACTGATGAACGATGTGCTTGCAGTGGAGGACAGTGCAGTTATTTTCTTCGATGTAAAGCGTATAATCACCGTTTGTTCAGCGACTTGCAGATTTCATTCGATGGTCGTGCAGAATTTATTTTTTGCAATTTCCGAGAAGAACAGAAAGCTTGTGCAGAAGCTGACCTTTATGACGAAACGCACTACGAGAGAAAAGCTTATTGCATATTTGTCTGAGGAGGCAAAACGACAGAACAGCAGTGAATTCTCTATTCCCTTCAACCGTCAGCAGCTTGCGGATTTTTTGTCTGTTGACAGGAGCGCAATGTCAAACGAGCTTTGTAAAATGCGTGATGAGGGGTTGATTGAATTTGAAAAGAGTTGCTTCAAATTATTGTAATAGTTATTATGAATGTTCCACAGTGGACCATAGTCAATAAAGTGGACAAGTAAAACGAGCAGAGCGACAATAGAAAGGGCGAGCTTGATGCGAGCCAAAAGACTTTAAAAAGAGAAGAACCTCCAGTATAATAGTAGTGGTTTGGCGACCGCATTACCAGAATACAGGAGGTTTTTCAAATGAAAGAAGATAATGAGATAAGAAGTTCAGCCCACCGCACATAGGTATAGCACAGTTTATGGGATATCTCAAGGGCAAAAGTACATTGATGATTTTCGACCGACATGCAAATCTAAAGTACAAATACGGCTCAAGAAGTTTTTGGTGCAGAGGATACTA
>JAUNJM010000025.1:0-17555 GCA_030533265.1 Ruminococcus sp.
TTGATCTGGCAGCTTGATTCTTTTTTGTGTCTACAAAGTATTGACTACTTTACAATGCTCTCCCTTAAAACTGATTTTCAGCTATTTTATTGTGCATTATCAAATGATTCTTCTTACTGTGTTTACTGAGTAGTATTGCAGATTTGAGGTGTTCTGAACCTTGATACCGTCATAGCTGTTCATAGCGTGCACCATTTTGTTGTTACCAAGATACATTGCAACGTGTCCACCGCCGTTCATGACGATGATGTCACCTGCTTTCATCTTGTTTCTGCTGACAGCCTTACCGACTGAAGCCTGAGCGTGTGATGCATGAGGAATGTTTACACCTATCTGCTTATATGCAAGCATAGTCAGACCTGAACAGTCTGTTGCACGATAGCTTGTTCCACCCCATACATAACGTCCACCGTTCATACTTTTAGCGTATGTGCAGACAACACGTCTTTTGTATTCACTTACATCGAGTCGGTTAAGCTTTGAGTCAGAGAAGCTTACATACTTGCCCTTGTATTTGCCTTCAAGCACCTTTACACACGAGCCTTTATATGTATCATTAGTCTTTCCTGCAACTGCCGTACCCTTATTATCGCAGAAGCTTCCTTTTACATTTATCTGCGAATCAGTCTTACCTGTTTTTTTCATTTTACCATTTTTTAAAGTGTAAACGGGTGCAGACTTTTTAGCAGTGTAGTATGATGCAGACGGAGTTTTTGCCTTGAGGGTATTTGAGTAACCTGAATTTTTATTGTTGTATTTCGCAACAAGACGTATACTATAGTCAGCATTTGTTTTGAGATTGTTTTTACCGTTATGATAAATGCTTATAACACCATTTTTACTTTTTATCGTTTTAAGCGAAAGATTCTCAAAGACTTTACTATTACCTGAGTATACATCAAAAGCAGTGTTTGACTTGTATGAGCTGAGGTTTTTAATAGTAACCTCAAGCTTGTCTCCGAAATTGTTTCTTAGCTGTATCTGAGGCTTTGTAACTGCAGATGCTGCGTCAGCAGTAATTGTTACAGCACCATTATAGTTTATTGTACCGGTCAGAATTGTGGCACAAACTAAAACTCCTGCGATTAATTTCTTGAATAAAATAATAATCATCCTTTCAGATTTTCAGGTTGTGATTTGCTTGTGTTACCATTTTATCATATTTTACGGCTGTTTTATACCTTTCAGGCAAAAGTTCGTATCTATGTTGTAATAATTGTAATTGATTTGTAACTATTTTGTGCAAAAGACAAGTAAATCCATGTGATAATGTTTACACAAAATGAATTTGTTAAATCCGATTAACTAATGTTCCGACTCAAAAACAGCACAAAACAGCCATAAAACGGTCTTTTTGTATCATCGGTAGGTGTGTGGGTAAAATAAATTTTAAAATAATCTGAAAAAATATTGAAAAACCCCTTGACAATTTGGAGAAAAAGGTATAGACTATATTTAGCACTCAAGGATAACGAGTGCTAACACTCAAAAAGTGCAAGTGCTAAAAAGCAGGTAGGTGAAAAGATGGACACCCGAAAATTAAGAATATTGACTGCTGTGGTCGATGAATATATACTGACAGGTGAGCCTGTTGGTTCCAAAACAATAATGAAGCATGTAAATGCGTCGTCCGCAACAATCAGAAACGAGATGGCAGAGCTTGAAAAGCAGGGTTATCTTGAACAGCCACACACATCAGCCGGGCGAATACCTACTTATAATGGTTACAGGCTTTATGTTGATTCACTGATGAGGCATGATCCTCTTTCAGAGGAGGAGAAAAGGTATCTTGATTCGATGATGCCTGAAAGTGCTGTTACAGAAGATGAGCTTGTGCAGTCGGTGTCGATGGCATTGGCTGAGCTGACGCAGTGTGCAACGGTGGTTGCGAACTCGTCACCGAAGTTTTCGCTTATCTCAAAGGTCGAGGTTATTCCGACAGGTAAACGAATGTATGTAATTCTCATGATAACCTCAAACGGTAAGATCAGAAATAAGGTTTGCAGACTTGAGTTTGACCTCACAAACGAACAGCTTGAGTTTTTCGACAGCTTTATGCAGGAGAATTTGCAGGGCATATCACTTGAGGAGATTTCGGACGAGTTTTTTGACAATATCAAAACCGCTATGGGCACATATATGATGTCACTTTCACCACTTGTATCGGAAATTTTAACGCTTTCAAAGGAATTGATTGCTCAGGACGTTATGGTCAGGGGAGAGCGTAATTTGCTCACCTGCAAGGAGTTCAATCAGAATGAGATAATCAGTTTCCTTGATAATAAAAGGGAGATAATGAAGTTTATTGACGACACGTTCAGCGGACTTCAGGTAATGTTCTCTCCCGAACAGGACAGCTTTGTTATTCACAATTCGTCTATCATCACTGCACCTTTTTCAAAGGACGGTAGAAATATCGGAGCGATTGGTCTTATCGGACCAATGAGACTTGATTAT
Source organism: Ruminococcus sp. (assembly GCA_030533265.1). Taxonomy (GTDB): domain Bacteria; phylum Bacillota; class Clostridia; order Oscillospirales; family Ruminococcaceae; genus FB2012. Next base: position 2,458 of record JAUNJM010000025.1, read on the forward strand.
GCGAAGTTCATTCCGTATCTGGAGTACTTTACGGAACGCATTACCGATCTTTTGTCAGAAAAGGAAGATGATGATGAAGATTAAGAAAGGTGGTAAAAGACCAATGGGTAGCGAAAAAGAAACGGAGAAAACAGAACAGGCAGAAGAAATAAAGGAAGATGCTTGTAAAAAGGAAGACAATCAGGAACCTGAAAAGGAAGAAGTGAAGAAAGAAAAATCTCAGGAGGAGATTTTATCAGAAAACCTCAAGGATTCTCAGGACAAATATCTGAGACTTATGGCTGAGTATGATAATTTCAGAAAGCGTTCTGCCAAAGAGCGTCTTGAGATAAACGCAAATGCAACTGCGAATGTTATCGGAGAGATACTTCCTGTGTTCGATAATTTTGAAAGAGCACTCCAGACTGAAACAACCGATGAAAGCTATAAGGCAGGAGTCGAGATGATTTTCAACCAGTTCAATGAGATGCTCAAAAAACTGAATGTTGAAATTATCGACCCGACAGGAGAAACTTTTGATCCGAATATTGCAAACGCAGTCAATCAGATCGAGGACCCTGAGCTTGGTGAGAACGTCGTTGCACAGACTTTCCAGAAGGGTTGCAAAATCGGTGACAAGGTTATAAGATATGCAATGGTGGTTGTGGCAAACCCTTAACCAATTCACAATTCACAATTAGTATTGCTATCTGACATTGATCATATTGATGAAAGGCAATTTAACAGCATTAATATGGATTGTGTTTAATTGAACAAAATTTTATTGAGTATCGTTAAAAATTCAAAATCTTAAAAACATTAAAAACTATGCATTATGTATTGTGCATTGAATTAAGTAAAGGAGAAGATATTATGGGAAAGATTATTGGTATTGACTTGGGAACAACAAATTCATGCGTAGCAGTTATGGAAGGTGGAGAAGCTGTAGTAATCCCTAACAGCGAAGGTGCAAGAACAACTCCATCAGTAGTTGGTGTTTCAAAGACAGGTGACAGACTTGTAGGACAGGTTGCTAAAAGACAGGCTGTTACAAACTATGATAACACTGTTATTTCAATCAAAAGACATATGGGTTCTGATTATAAGGCTAAAATTGGTGGTAAGGAATACACTCCACAGGAAATTTCAGCAATGATTCTCCAGAAGCTCAAGGCTGATGCTGAAAGCTATCTCGGTGAAGCTGTAACAGAGGCTGTAATCACAGTTCCTGCATACTTCACAGACGCTCAGCGTCAGGCTACAAAGGATGCAGGTCAGATTGCAGGACTTAACGTAAAGAGAATCATCAATGAGCCTACTGCTGCTGCACTTTCATACGGTATCGACAAGGAAGAAGATCAGAAGGTTATGGTATACGACCTCGGTGGTGGTACATTCGACGTATCTATCATCGAAATGGGCGACGGTGTAACAGAAGTTCTTGCAACAGCAGGTAACAACCGTCTTGGCGGTGACGATTTCGACCAGAGAATCATCAACTGGATGATCGAAGAATTCAGAAAAACAGAAGGTGTTGACCTTTCAAACGACAAAATGGCAATGCAGAGATTGAAAGAAGCTGCTGAAAAGACAAAGATTGAGCTTTCATCAACTCCATCATCAACAATCAGCCTTCCATTCATTACTGCTGATGCTACAGGTCCGAAACACCTTGAACTCACACTTACACAGGCTAAGTTCAATGAGATGACTTCAGACCTCGTTGAAGCTACTATGGGACCTGTTCGTCAGGCACTTTCAGATAGTGGACTTTCAACAAGCGATCTTAACAAGGTACTCATGGTTGGTGGTTCATCAAGAATCCCTGCAGTACAGGAAGCTGTTAAGAATCTCATCGGCAAGGAGCCATTCAAGGGTATCAATCCTGACGAGTGCGTAGCACTTGGTGCTGCATATCAGGGTGGTGTACTCGGTGGTGACGTTAAGGACGGCTTGCTCCTTCTCGACGTAACTCCACTTTCACTCGGTCTTGAAACAATGGGTGGTGTATGCACTAAGATCATTGAGAGAAACACTACTATCCCTACAAAGAAATCACAGATCTTCTCAACAGCGGCTGATAACCAGTCAGCAGTTGACATCAACGTACTCCAGGGTGAGCGTGAGTTCGCTAAGGATAACAAGCAGCTCGGTATGTTCCGTCTTGACGGAATCGCACCTGCTCCAAGAGGTATCCCTCAGATCGAGGTAACTTTCGATATTGACGCTAACGGTATCGTTCATGTATCTGCAAAGGACCTCGGTACCGGTAAGGAGCAGAATATCACTATCACATCTTCAACAAATATGTCCAAGGATGATATTGACAAGGCTGTTAAGGAAGCTGAGGCTTTCGCTGCTGAGGACGCTAAGAAGAAGGAAGAAGTTGACGCAAGAAACAATGCAGACCAGCTTGCATTCCAGGCTGAAAAGTCACTTAACGAGTTCGGTGACAAGGTTTCTGCTGACGAAAAGAGCCAGTGTCAGGCTAAGATAGATGCTCTCAAGGAAGCACTCAAGGGTACTGATATTGAGGACATCAAGGCTAAGCACAAGGATCTTGAAGAAACATTCCAGAAGATCGCTACAAACGTTTACCAGCAGGCTGCACAGGCACAGCAGGCAGCAGGTGGTCAGGGCTTTGATCCTAATATGGGTGGAGCAGGTCAGGCTGCAAATGGTAATGATGACGTTATCGACGCTGAGTTTACAGACGCTGAATAATAGCTGATATTACACCGACCGCAGAGTTGTTCTGACTCTGCGGTTAGGCTGTATATTGAGTGCAAAACATAGCTGAAGGGAAATAGGTTTATGGCAGACAAAAGAGATTATTATGAAGTGCTGGGAGTTTCAAAGGGTGCCTCTGATGATGAGCTGAAAAAGGCTTACCGAAAGCTTGCAAAGAAGTATCACCCTGACCTGCACCCTGATGATAAAGAGGCTGAGGGCAAGTTCAAGGAAGTCAACGAGGCTTATGAGGTGCTTTCTGATCCGGACAAGAGGTCAAAATATGACCAGTTCGGTCATGCGGGTGTTGATCCGAACTTCGGAGCAGGTCAGCAGGGCGGTGGCTTCGGTGGTTTCGGAGGTATGGACGACATTCTCAACTCGTTCTTCGGAGGCTTTGGTTTCGGCGGTGGACGTCAAGCCAATCCTAACGCTCCAAGACAGGGTGAGGATATTGAAGCCCGCATAAACATTGACTTTATGGAAGCTTGCAAGGGCGTTAAGAAATCAGTCCGACTCAACAGAATGGAACAATGCTCCGATTGTCACGGTACGGGTGCTAAGGCAGGTACATCACCAAAGACCTGTCCCGATTGTGGTGGCAGCGGTCAGGTAAGAGTCACTCAGAGAACACCATTCGGTAACATTGCTCAGACCGCAAGATGTAACAAGTGTGGCGGAAAGGGTAAGATAATCGAATCACCGTGCACATCGTGTTCAGGTAAGGGCATGGTCAGAAAGGCTACAACAAGAGAAATCGAAATCCCTGCCGGTATCGACGATGGACAGACTCTCAGAGTTGCAGGTGCAGGACACTGCGGTATAAACGGTGGTCCTAACGGAGATATGCATATTCTTGTGAATGTTCGTCCTGACCCGATTTTCGAGAGAAAGGGCTTTGACATCTGGACTGATATTCCGATAACCTACGGACAGGCAGTTCTCGGAAGTGAGATTATCGTTCCGACTATTGACGGTAAGGTTAAGTATAACATTCCTGAGGGCACACAGGTAGGAACTGTGTTCAGATTGCGTGAAAAGGGTGTTCAGAGGCTTTATCAGAAGAGTCGTGGTGATCACTATGTGAGAGTTTCTATTGAAGTTCCGAAGAATCTCACAAAGGACCAGAAGGATAAGCTGGCTGACTTTGATAAGTCGCTTAATGATAAGAACTATCAGAAACGTCAGAGCTTCTTTGATAAATTGAAAGAAAAATTCAAGTAACATATGTTCCGATTCGGTTTTTCCGGATCGGATTTTTTTTATGATTTACTACGCATAAATCACGGCTTTTTTTGAATAATAAATCTGAAAGGTCGTGATTTTATGAATAAGAATACCATTTCATTGTTAAAAGCCTGCAATCAGGGCTGTAAATATGCTACAAACAGCATGGAAAAGCTTTATCCGCACATCAAAGATGATAAGTTCAGACAGATCATCGATGATTACAATGATAAGCATATAAAGCTTGGTGATGAATGTCATGCAATGCTCAACAGGTACGGTGCTGATGAGAAGGATCCGAAGCCGATAGCTACAATGTTTTCCAACATGACTATCGACATGAAGATGCTCAATGATGACAGCACACAGAAAATTGCTGAGGTAATGTATGATGGTTGTCACATGGGAATCAAGTCGGTAAGTCAGTATATGAATAAGTATACCGACGCTGCTCAGGACAGCAGACGACTTGCCAAAGAGCTTATCAACATTGAGCAGAACTATATGAAAGACCTCCTTGGTTATCTTTAATGAAAAAAGGTCATCGGTTTTGGGGTGATGACCTTTTTGTTATCTTAAAATCAAATATGCTGTTATGGCAACGTGTATTATTATGAACATGGGTATGCAGATATTGAACTTCGGGTGCTTTGTTTTGTGGCGAAAAAGCCTCATTGCGACAAATGCTCCGACCGAGCCTCCAAATGCTGCAAGCAGGATAAGCGTACTTTCAGGAGTTCTCCATCTGTTATGCTTTGCCTTTAATTTGTCGATACCGTAAACTGCAAATGCAATAACGTTTATTGCAAGCAGGTATAAAGCTATATAATATTTCATGTTATTCAATACTTAGGAATTCCTTTGGAACGTATGACAGGCACTTTTCAACCGAGCTTCGTGAAAAGCCTTCCACAAAATTTCTTGAAAACAGTTCGTCTGTATACTCGGAATAAGGGTAGACAGCACAGTTGTACCAGTCGCTATCATAATAATCGGCTTCAAAGTGAGAGATAACAGGGATAGCTTTTACATTTTCAAATGAAATATTACCACTGTCAGCATCCTTGACAACATCAAGCTTGCCCATGATACCTACAAGGGATTCAGGGTTATACATTGTAGAGAAAAAGTTGCCCAATCCGTAGTAGACAAAAGCCTTTGTACCGTCAGGCTTGTCGATATATTCACAAGTGCTCAGTGCATGAGCCTGAGTACCGATGATGAGGTCAGCACCCCATTCAACAAGCTTTGGAGTAAGGTCAATCTGTTGCTGGTTAAGCTCGTTCATAATCTCTGTGCCATAGTGACACGAAACAACTACGACATCTGCCATTGCGTCCGCCTTTTCTATCTGACTCTTTATTCTGTCCTCATCTTTAAGATATATGACCTCACCAACATCACCGTCAAGATAGATGCCGTTTGTATGCTCCATGTATCCCAGAAAAGCAAAGCTGATGCCGTTCACTTCCATAGTTCTTATATTATCAGCGTCATTTTTGTCACGATAAGCACCGTAATGAATAACGTCCTTTGAGTCCCAGTAGTCGAGAGAGCTTATAAGACCGTCTGCACCCATATCTAGCACATGATTGTTGCACATCGAGAATACGTTGAAGCCCATGTCGATAGCCTTGTCACCGACAGCAGTAGGTGAAGCGAAAGTAGGATATGATGACGGTCCGTATTTATCAGTAACGAGTGTTTCCTGATTCATGATAGCAATATCAGTATCTTTGACATATTTTGTGATATGCTCATAAGCCTTAGTAAAATCGTATTTCTCACCGCCACCGAGTTTAAGAGCCTCTTTGTAGATGTTATCATGTATAAGATTATCACCTACACACAGCAGTGAACAGGTGTAAGACGGCAGCTGTTCCTCAGGCATTGAGGATTCTTCCTTCGGAGTTTCTGAGACTTCTTCTGAAGACGAGTCTGCGATATAGGGGATACCATTAATTATTTCGTTGATTCGGGGGTCATCTGTCTCTAAACCCTCAATGGATTCTCCACAACCGAATGATATCGTAGCAAACACAAGCGTTGCTATCAAAACAATAATTCTTTTTAAACTTTTCATATGAATCCCTTTCCGTTACAAAAGGGACTGTTGAAAAACAGTCCCCATTTAATATTATTTGAAGTACCTGACACCATTTTCAAAAATCTGCTGATCCTTGTTACCTGGAACGTTCTTGGAAATATCAGTGCCGATACGTTCTGAGTGACCCATTTTACCAAGCACACGACCGTCAGGTGAAGTGATACCCTCGATAGCGTCAATAGATGTGTTAGGATTACAGTGAATATCAAGTGTAGGATTGCCGTCAAAGTCAACATACTGAGTAGCAATCTGACCGTTTTCAGCAAGTCTTGCAATCTCCTCGGCAGTAGCAACAAATCGTCCTTCGCCGTGTGAGATAGCAATGCTGTGAATGTCACCTACATTTGATGATGCAAGCCATGGTGACTTATTTGAAGCGATTCTTGTATTAACCATCTTTGACTGGTGTCTTGCGATGGTGTTGAATGTAAGTGTAGGGGAGTCGTCCCTCATATCAACGATCTCACCGTATGGAACAAGACCAAGCTTTACGAGTGCCTGGAAACCATTACAGATACCAAGCATAAGACCGTCACGGTTTTTGAGCAGATCATGTATAGCATCTCTCAGGCGTGGGTTTCTCAGGAATGATACGATGAACTTACCGCTTCCGTCAGGTTCGTCACCGCCACTGAATCCACCGGGGAGCATAACGATCTGGGAATCCTTGATTTTCTTTTCCATAGCAATAACAGATTCCTCGATCATCTGAGCGTTAAGATTCTTGACAACGAATATATCAGCCTCAGCACCTGCTCTTTCAAACACTCTTGCAGTATCGTATTCGCAGTTGGTACCGGGGAATACAGGGATAAGCACTTTAGGTTTTGCAACCTTTATTGCAGGAGCAACTCTGTCTGTAGCCGAGTAGCTGTAGGTTTTAGGAGTATATTCATGCTCTTTTATCTTAGCAGGGTACACAGGTTCAAGCTTGTTTTCCCAGAGAGTCTGAAGATTATTAAGATCAACAGTGTAGCTGTCTGTAACGATAGTATAATCTGCAGTTGTAACACCGAGAAGTCTTTCTTCAACAGCAACGCCCTCAGCAAGCTCGATAACAAAGCTACCATAGCATGGGCGATAAAGCTCGTTTGTTGAAATCTTGTCTGCGAACTTAAAGCCTATCTTGTTACCGAATGCCATTTTGGCAACTGCTTCTGAAATACCACCGTATGAAACAGACCAGCATGAAAGCACCTTGCCATCAGCTATGAGCTTTTCAACTTTATCGAAAACAGTCTTGAGTGAATCAAAGTTCACGATATGGTTATCGTCATACTCAGGCTGAATGAGAATAACGTTAGAGCCTGTTTTCTTGAATTCCTGTGAGATGATTTTATCAGCTTTTGCAGTTGAAACAGCGAATGAAACGAGTGTTGGCGGAACGTCAATTCCCTCGAAAGTGCCGGACATTGAGTCTTTACCGCCGATAGAACCGCAACCGAGTTCAAGCTGAGCCTTGTAAGCACCGAGAAGTGCTGCAAAAGGCTTGCCCCAACGAACAGGATTATTCTGAGTTCTCTCGAAGTATTCCTGGAAGGTCAGCCAGCAGTGCTTGTATGAACCACCTGTAGCAACGACCTTTGAAACAGACTCAACAACAGATGAAACTGCACCGTGATATGGGCTTTGTGATGAAAGATATGGATTGAATCCCCAGCTCATGATAGAAGCAGTTGATGTTTCGCCCTTGAGAACAGGTATCTTTGCAGCCATAGCCTGAGTAGGAGTATTCTGATACTTACCGCCATAAGGCATAAGAACAGTACCTGCACCGATAGTTGAGTCGAATCTTTCAACAAGACCCTTCTGTGAGCAGATGTTAAGATTTGAGATCATAGCTTCCCATCTGTCAGGAGAGTCAACGCCTGAATCATCGTTAGTAAGCAGAGGAGTATCAATGCGGACATCGGTATGCTTTTCAGCACCGTTTGAGTTAAGGAATTCTCTTGAAAGGTCAACAATCTGAACGCCGTTCCAGTTCATTTTTAGTCTTGGTTCCTCAGTAACTCTTGCAACGAGAGTAGCCTCGAGGTTTTCCTTAGCAGCCTCAGCCATGAACTTTTCGACATCAGACTTAGCTATAACAACAGCCATTCTTTCCTGAGATTCTGATATAGCAAGCTCAGTACCGTCAAGGCCGTCATATTTTTTGGTAACAGCATCAAGATTGATAACAAGACCGTCAGTCAGCTCACCTATAGCAACAGAAACACCACCTGCACCGAAGTCGTTACAACGTTTTATCATTGCAGTAACCTCAGGGTTTCTGAAAAGACGCTGGAGCTTACGTTCCTCAGGAGCGTTACCCTTCTGTACCTCAGCACCACAGCTTTCAAGCGAGTGAAGAGTGTGTGACTTTGAAGAACCGGTTGCACCGCCACAGCCGTCACGACCTGTTTTACCACCGAGAAGAATAATAACATCATCAGGGTCAGGTCTTTCACGTCTTACATTAGAAGCAGGAGCGGCACCGACTACAGCACCGATTTCCAATCTCTTTGCAACATAACCGGGGTGATAGATCTCGGATACATGACCTGTAGCAAGACCGATCTGGTTACCGTATGAAGAATATCCGTTTGCAGCACCCACAACGATTTTTCTCTGTGGGAGCTTTCCTGTAATAGTATCCTCAACAGGAACAAGCGGATTGCCTGCACCTGTAACTCTCATTGCCTGGTAAACATAAGAACGTCCTGAAAGCGGATCTCTGATAGCTCCGCCAAGACAGGTTGCAGCACCACCGAAAGGTTCAATTTCTGTTGGGTGGTTATGGGTTTCGTTCTTGAACATGAGGAGCCAGTCCTCGTCAACGCCGTCAACGTCAACCTTGATCTTTACTGAGCAGGCATTGATTTCTTCACTTTCATCGAGGTCATTGAGCAGACCTTCTTTTTTGAGCTTCTTGGCACCGATAACAGCAAGATCCATAAGTGTCATCGGCTTGTCTGTTCTGCCTGCATAGAGATCCTTTCTTGCGTTCTGATAATCAGCGTAAGTATCAGCGATATATTCAGGCTCAATATCAACATTGTCGATGATAGTTAAGAATGTTGTATGACGGCAGTGGTCAGACCAGTATGTATCAATCATACGGATTTCAGTTATAGTAGGATTTCTGTTTTCCTTGTCACGGAAATAAGCCTGACAGAATTTGATGTCATCAAAGTCCATAGCGAGTCCCATTGTTCTGATAATTTCCTTGAGCTCGTCGTCAGTTGAATAGATAAAGCCTTCAACTGTATCAACCTTTGTAGGAATATCATACTTGATGTCAAGAGTGTCGAAAGTATCGAGAGTAGCCTCTCTTGACTCAACAGGGTTTATCATATAAGCCTTGATAGCTGAAAGCTCGTCCTGAGAGAGATTGCCTTTAGCGATATAGATTCTTGCAGACTTGACAACAGGTCTTTTACCACCTGTCAGCAGTGAGATACACTGTGCACATGAGTCAGCACGCTGGTCGAACTGTCCCGGAAGATACTCAACTGCAAAAACGTACTCATCATCAGCAGTTTCAGGGATATGGTCATAAGTCACATCAACAGCAGGCTCTGAGAATACTACAGGTACTGCAAGATTGAAGTCCTCAGCCGAGAGTCCCTCAGCGTCGTAACGGTTGATAACTCTGAGTGACCTGAGGTTTTCAAGACCGAGAGCAGACTTGATATCACTGATAAGTGAAGCGGCTTCGACAGCAAATTCAGGCTTTTTTTCTACATAAATTCTATAAACGGACATATTTACAACTCCTTATAAAAATTTAACCATAATGATACTTTATTATACAACATTTCACAGGCTTTTGTCAACACAAAAAATCAACTGCACCAGCCACCGTCGACTCTGATGATCTGACCGCAAAGGTAAGAGGAATCATCTGACGCAAGAAAGCGTACGCACTTTGCAATATCAGACGGACTACCGATTCTGCCGAGAGGTATATCGCTGACAATTTCCTGCATATCGTCATTGCTGAGAGAGCCGTTCATAGGAGTGTCGATTATCCCTGCCGATACAGCGTTGACTCTTATGCCACTCGGAGCTACTTCCTTGGCAAGAGCCTTTGTAAAGCCGATAATTCCGGCTTTTGAGGCAGAGTATACCACCTCGCAGGAAGCTCCGACCTCTCCCCATACCGAGCTTATGTTGATTATTTTACCTTGCTTGCGTCTTACCATTTCAGGCAGTACGGCTTTTGCACAACGCATTGCTCCGAGGAGGTTTATATTGACGAGATTTACAATCTCATCATCACTGAGGTCAGTGAAAAGATTTATATTTGCGACTCCTGCATTGTTGACGAGAATTTCTACTGCACCGAGTCGCTTTTCTGTTTCGTTGACGGCGTTCACAACACTTTGGTTGTCTGCGATGTCACAATGCACCGCAATGGCAGTACCATGCTGAGCATTGATGCTTTCAGCAAGAGCCTTTGCACCGTTTTCGTTACGACTATATCCGATAGCAACAGGATAGCCTGTTTTTGCAAACTCACGGCAAATTTCACTGCCGATACCACCTGAGCCACCTGTTACAAATACAACATTTCTCAAAAAAATCAGTCCTTTGGTTTTGATAATGAAATTATACCACATTTTCAGAGCAATTACAATATCCATGCGGGTCTGCTTGTAAAATGAAAATATATGTGTTATAATTATAAAAAAATGAATGGAGAATTGGTATGGATAACGTTATAAATAAAAGAAAACTCATACTTCACGCACTGCTGAGAGTTCTCGAAGCTGAGTTTTTCGGACTTTTTGTGGTATTGTTTTTCTGGGCACTGACAGTAGCTCTCGGAGTGGTAGCGAATATCCTTTTTGGCATTGTCGGAATTGTGATGCTTGCCTGCATAATGGCTGATTACGGCTTGAAAAAGGGTGAGGAGTGCAAAAATAAGGTCACTCTGCATGGTGCAGAGCCTTGCAGAAACTTCGGGTTTACAATGGGACTTGTGGCAATGTGTCCGAGCTACATACTGCTTGGTTTACTTTCCCTTTCAAAAGCAGGAGTTTTCGGCAATTTTCTTACACCATACAAGCTGCTCAATTCGTGTTTTTTCCCGTTTATCGACCTTGCTGCACCGACAACAAGTTTTTCGGATGTTTCACCTGCATTGTACATTATGATGGCGGTTTTGCCTGTGTTTTATCTTCTGTCACTGGGAATATCTTTCAGGCTGGGATATGATGCTGTTGACCTCAAAGAGAAGCTTATATACAAAAACAGCAAATAGATAAGGTAAAGCCTCTGTTTCAGGGCTTTACCTCTTGGAAAATCTCCCGATGGGAGATTTTTTTATTAACCATGTTCACCTCAGCATCTGATGTTCTGTTTTAGTGATTATAGCAAGAAAAAAATTGCAAAGGCAGGTTGCAAGACAACTCTTGACAATGTGAAGCAAATGTGAGATAATATAATGAAAAACTATATGTCGAAAGGACTGAAAGGCTATGTTGAATCTGATTTTCATAAATAATGCCGTTCCTTTTGAAAAATTACCGGGAGTTCGAGTCTGATTCTCGATGCTTTATGGGAGATTTACTGACAGAAAGGAATGTTTATAATGAAAAAAGAGCTTTCAAAGCTTTATGAACCCTCAGAAGTTGAGGATAAAATCTATAAATACTGGGTGGATAAAAACTGCTTCCATGCAGAACGTGACAGCGAGAAGGAACCATATACTATCGTAATTCCACCACCAAACATCACAGGTCAGCTCCATATGGGGCACGCACTTGACAACACTTTGCAGGATATTCTTATCCGTTGGAAGAGAATGTCGGGATATTGCACACTCTGGATTCCCGGTACTGACCATGCGTCTATTGCTACTGAGGCAAAGATAGTTGAGGCTATGCGTAAAGAGGGACTTACAAAAGACGATCTCGGCAGAGAAAAGTTTCTTGAACGTGCATGGGACTGGAAAAAGCAGTACGGTGGACGTATTGTTGAACAGCTCAAAAAGCTTGGTTCGTCATGCGACTGGGAGAGAGAACGTTTCACTATGGACGAGGGCTGTTCAAAGGCTGTTAAGGAAGTTTTTGTAAAGTACTACGAAAAAGGACTCATCTACAGAGGTGAGAGAATTATAAACTGGTGTCCTCATTGCTGTACATCCATCTCAAACGCTGAGGTTGAGTATGAGGATCAGGCAGGACATTTCTGGCATTTGAGATACCCTCTCACAGATGGCTCAGGCTATGTTGAGCTTGCAACAACACGTCCTGAAACGTTGCTCGGAGATACTGCCGTTGCAGTAAATCCAAAGGATGAGAGATACCAGAAAATCATTGGCAAGACGGTTACACTGCCACTCGTCGGACGTGAAATTCCTGTTGTTGCAGACAGTTATGTTGACATGGAGTTTGGTACAGGTGTTGTTAAAATCACTCCTGCACATGATCCTAACGACTTTGAAGTTGGTGCAAGACACAATCTGCCTATCATCAACGTTATGACCGATGACGCTAAGATCGTTGACGATTATCCTGAGTATGCAGGTCTTGACAGATATGACGCAAGAAAGAAAATTGTTGAGGATCTCGAAAAGGGTGGATTCCTTGTTAAAGTCGAGGACCATGACCATAATGTAGGTACTTGCTACAGATGCGGAACTACTGTTGAGCCAAGAGTATCACTCCAGTGGTTTGTTCAGATGAAAGAGCTTGCAAAGCCTGCAATAGAGGCTGTTAAGGACGGCAGTATCAGGTTCGTTCCACAGCGTTTTGAAAAGAACTATCTGCACTGGATGGAGGACATCCGTGATTGGTGTATTTCACGTCAGCTCTGGTGGGGACATCAGATTCCTGCATTTTATTGTGATGACTGTGGTGAAATGGTAGTTACAAAGGACGACAAGGCTGTATGCCCTAAGTGTGGCAAGGAGATGCGTCAGGATCCTGATACACTTGATACATGGTTCTCATCAGCGTTGTGGCCGTTTTCAACACTCGGCTGGCCTGATAAGAATGAGGATCTTGACTATTTCTATCCGACAAGTACACTTGTTACAGGCTATGATATTATACCGTTCTGGGTATCGAGAATGATCGTTGCAGGTCTTGAGAATATGAACGAGAAGCCGTTTGACACTGTTCTTATTCATGGACTTGTAAGAGATTCACAGGGCAGAAAGATGTCAAAATCACTCGGTAACGGAATCGACCCTCTGGAAATTATTGCAAACTACGGTGCAGATGCACTCAGATTTATGCTTGCAACAGGTAACTCTCCGGGAAATGATATGCGTTTTATTGAGGAAAAGGTAAAGTCAAGCCGTAATTTTGCTAACAAGGTATGGAATGCTTCAAGATTCATTATGATGAATCTTCCTGACGATTTCAAGGCTGATAAACTGCCTGAAAATCTCAACGTAGAGGACAAATGGGTTGTTTCAAAATTCAACACTCTTGCAAAGGTTGTAAACGAGAACCTTGCAAAATTTGAACTCGGTGTTGCGGTACAGAATCTCTATGACTTCATTTGGGACATCTACTGCGACTGGTATATTGAGCTTACAAAACCGAGAATCATGGCTGGCGGAGAAACTGCTCTCACAGCTCAGACTGTTCTTGTATGGGTAATGAAGGGTATGCTCAAGCTTTTGCACCCATTCATGCCATACATCACTGAGGAAATCTGGCAGGCACTTGTAAACGACGGTACTGCTATCATGCTCAATGATTTCCCTGTATATGAGGAGGCTCTGTCTTTTGCTGAGGACGAGGCTAAGTTTGAAAAGATAATCGAGGCTATTAAGGGTATTCGTGCAACAAGAAACGGTATGAACGTTCCACCGTCCGTTAAGGCAAAGGTTTATGTTGAAACAAACGAGCAGAGTATTTTTGAATCGGGAGTAATGTTCTTTGAAAGACTCGCATCAGCTTCCGAGGTTGAAATTGCTGACAAGTGGGATATTCCTGACTCTGTTACGGTTGTTACAGACTGTGCAAGAATTTTCATTCCGCTTTCTGATATTATCGACGTTGAAAAGGAAATGGAACGTCTTAACAAGGAGAAAAAGGCTGTTCAGAAGGATCTTGATTTCCTTAACGGAAAACTCAACAACCAAGGATTCCTCGCTAAAGCACCTGAAAAGCTTATTGAAGCTGAAAAGGCAAAGCTTGCTAAGGCTCAGGAAAAAATGGCAAAGATCGAAGAGTCTATCTCTGCACTTAACAAGTAACATTAAAAGGAAAAAGATATGCGGAAATTTTCTGCATATCTTTTCTTTTTACCCCTTTTTAAAAACCTTTTGAAAGTGGCTTTACAACTGTTTTGTTTTGTGGTATTATTAACATTGAGGTAAAACACTCTAATAGGTGCATAGATGCCGATATACAACGATTTTGGTCATATAGCCATTGATGATGCTCGTATTGATGAAACTTGTAATGCCTACTTTAAGTGGAAAGACTTGAACACATACATTTCAAATAATAGTCATCGTGGCATCAATATGCCAGATGCTATTAGTGAACCGATGGGTTGCTATTGCCTTGGTTTGCTCTGGAATCGTGGTGATGAGGTAGGCGATGCAACTAACCCCAGAACAAACGAAAAAGTTGAGTTCAAAGCAACATCCAGATTTGAGGGTGATTTGTCATCCTTTGGTCCGAGATGTCAGTTTGATGATTTGGTGTTTCTTCGCTTCAAATTAGATGATAACTTGTTATACATTTACGATTTGAAGATTAACTCGGAGGAATTTGGTAAATATCCCGCCAATTCAAAAGAGACAATTCAAGACCAAAAAGACCAAGGCAGACGTCCTCACGTAAGTTTACAAAATCTCTTTGTAAATGCAAAACAATTAAAACCCGATGTCATTTTCGATATTCGCCGATGCAGAATCATCGAGGACAACAGGTAATAAACGTAGAAAGGTAGGGTGTTTTATCTCTCCTTTCTACGACATAAAATCGCGGCGTGCCGCTATTTCTCGGAGGTATTTTGAAATGGCAAAACTGAAATGTGCATCCTTTTTCGCAGGTGTCGGTGGCATAGATATGGGATTTGAACAAACAAAGTTTTTCAAGACCAT
>JAUNJM010000025.1:17565-20106 GCA_030533265.1 Ruminococcus sp.
GAATTTGATGAGTACCCTGTAAAAACTTATGAGGAAAATTTCAAAATTAAGGTGGATTGCAGAGATATAAATTCTGTTGCTGCATCCGAGATTCCAGATTTTGATGTTATGTTGGCAGGCTTTCCTTGTCAGGCATTTTCAGTAGCAGGTTATAGAAAAGGTTTTGATGATGAAAAAGGCAGAGGAACTCTGTTTTTTGAATTAGTCCGCATTATCAAAGAAAAACAACCATCTATTGTTTTTCTTGAAAATGTAAAAAACCTTGTTGGTCACGATAATGGCAATACATTTTCTGTTATTCTTGATGAACTTGAAAAGCAGGGTTATCACGTAAAATATTCTGTTCTTAATGCTATGGAGTATGGCAACATTCCGCAGAACCGTGAAAGAATTTATATTGTAGGATTTAAGGATATTGAAACATATCGCAGGTTCGATTTCCCCAAGCCTATTAAACTGACAACTGCTCTAACAGATATTATTGACTTTGATACCCAGATGCACGAAAAATATTATTATCGTGAGGGTAAATATAAAGGTGATATCTATGAGCAGTTAGTCGCTGCTATGGATGATGAAAATGCCGTTTATCAGTGGCGCAGAAAATATGTCCGCAAAAACAAAAGCGGTGTAGTGCCTACATTAACCGCTAATCAAGGTGAGGGCGGTCATAATGTGTGTTTGATTAAAACAAGACACGGAATCCGTAAAATGACACCCCACGAATGTTTTAATACCCAAGGATTTCCTACTGATTTCAAATTACCTGCTATGAGCGATGCAAGACTTTATAAACAAGCCGGAAACTCGGTTTGTGTATCTGTGATACATAGGATTGCAGAACAAATTAAAAAAGCAGTACAAGGATAATAAATATCCTCCGGCATAGCCGGGGGATATTTATTTTATAACAATATAAACTTTTTTGTTCATAATAATTCAATCAGATCATTTTAAAGTGAAATATATCTTGAATTTTTGTGAGAAATAGTGTATACTGTATGTATGTATATTCAAAAATCAGCCTTTGGAGGTAATATAAATGTCAACTGAAAAAATTCTTGAAATAGGAGTGCATCTGATAGTGCTTTTCATGGTGATTCCTGTCCACGAGTTTGCACACGCATGGAGTGCAACAAAGCTTGGTGACAATACGCCACGTTATCAGGGCAGACTTACACTCAATCCTTTCGCACACATCGACCCGCTTGGTGCAGTTTGTATGCTTATAACAGGCTTTGGCTGGGGACGACCTGTTCAGGTGAATCCGATGAATTTCAGAAAATACCGCAAAGGTATGGCTCTGACTGCTGCGGCAGGTCCGATTTCCAACCTGATAGTTGCGTTCTTTGGGATAATAGCATATAAAATCGTAAATGCATTTTTTATATCAAGCATGTTTGCTGGTATGCCATCAGAGATACCGATTTCATATTGGATATCACTGATTTTATATTACTTTACGGTGATAAATATAGGACTTGCAATGTTCAATCTTCTGCCGATACCGCCTCTTGACGGTTCAAAGATAGTTTCATATTTTGCCGGACCAAAGCTTGATATGTTTATCGCAAGATATCAGATGTACATTTCTATCGGCTTCATACTGCTGGTATTTTCACCGATACTCAATAAGCCGCTTTCATTGTTGCAGAACGGTGTATTCTGGGTACTTGATAAGCTTACGTTCTGGGTAGACCTTCTGATAGAGCTTGTAATGTGAGGTGTCTATGGCAGTAAAATTCAAACTTGATGCCTTTGAAGGTCCTCTTGATTTGCTTTTACACCTGATTTCAAAGCACAAGCTGAACATTTATGATATTGAAATATCACTTCTTTTGGAGCAGTATCTCGATTATATGAATCAGCTTGACGAACAGGATTATGAATCAGCAGGTGAGTTCCTTGAAATGGCGGCAAGACTGATATATATAAAAACGGTATCCCTGTTGCCTCAGCAGGAGGAAGCTGAGGAGCTGAAAAAAGATTTAGAGGGACGTATTATTGAATATTCTCTCTGCAAAAAGGCTGCCGAGCTGCTCAAAAGCATCTATGTCGGTGACAGTGTGTATGTCCGTTTGCCTGTGCCTGTTATTGTTGACAAGACTTATACAAGGGTACACGAGCCACAGACTATTTATAATGCCTATATGGGTATTTCGGCAAAGAGCCGTAACCGTAAACCACTCAGGGCGGATATGTTTTCACCGATTGTTTCACACAAGATAGTGTCGGTGACTTCAAAGATAATATTTGTGCTGAAAAGGTTGTATAAGCATGGTGTCTTTGAAATGGATAAGCTTTATGAGAACGTTCAGAGCAAGTCGGAAAGAGTTGCAACGTTCCTTGCAGTGCTGGAGCTTACAAAATCGGGACGTATTTACATAAATGACGATAATACTGAGATCCGATTTATCAGAAAATACGGAAAAGTTAAGGAAACTGCAGAAAATTCAGATGAGCCTCCTGTTGATATTGATACCGTGGAGAAGGTTGATACTGATGTTGTGGATACCGATGAGGCTTTTGTGGATGCCGAGG
>JAUNJM010000026.1:0-12354 GCA_030533265.1 Ruminococcus sp.
AAGGCAAGGAAAATAAAACAGGGTATCAGTATGAATCGTGGCATATCAGATATGTTGGTAAAGATCTGGCAAAAAAGATTACTGAGAGTGGACTTTGTTTGGAAGAATATTTTGGAATCACATCACAGTACAAATAATGTGAAAAATGCCTTGCTTTCAGAAAGTAAGGCATTATTATTGAACGGAGTTAATTTATGAATAAAGAAAAAAACGAATTTTATATGCAAAAAGCACTTAAACTGGCTATGCAGGCCTATGAGATTGGTGAAGTGCCAATTGGTGCAGTTGTTGTAAAAAAATCAACAGGCGAAGTAGTGGGTGAGGGATATAATAGACGAGAAATTGACAAGTCATCAACTGCACATGCTGAGATGATTGCCATAGACCAAGCAAGTAAGAAATTGGGTGGTTGGCGTCTTATAGATTGCGAAATATATGTTACCCTTGAACCATGTCCTATGTGTACAGGTGCTATTATTAATTCAAGGATTGAAAATGTAGTATTTGGTGCATATGACAGCAAAGCAGGCTCATGTGGATCTGTTGTCAATCTCTTTGAACTGCCATATAACCATAAACCTGAGTTTATCGGTGGTGTTCTGGGAGTTGAGTGTGGTAATATTCTTTCAGATTTTTTTAAGAAACTCAGAATACGGAAGAAAACTATATGTTAAGAAAAATAATGTTGACGAAAGACTGTTTTTATGGTATAATTAATTAATTTATATTGATTTAATGTAAAGAAAAGATTATACGCAAGGAGAGATTTTTTATGAAGATGACGGCTGCTCAAGCTATTGTTGAGTGTTTGAAAGCAGAGAATATTAAAGTCGTCTATGGTTATCCAGGTGCTGCAATCTGTCCTTTTTATGACGCATTGTTAGATGCTGAAGATGATATAAAACACGTTTTGGTAAGACATGAGGCTAATGGCGGTCATGCAGCAAATGGATATGCAAGAATTTCAGGTAAACCTGCTGTTTGTATTGCAACATCAGGTCCAGGTGCAGTAAATCTTGTAACAGCTATTGCTACTGCTTATGCTGATTCTATTCCTATAATCTGCATAACAGGTCAGGTTAATACTGACCAAATAGGTCGTGACGTTTTCCAGGAAGCTGATATTACAGGTGCAGCTGAGCCTTTTGTAAAGCATAGCTATCTGCTTAGCAATCCTGAAGATCTGCCAAAAGTTTTTAAAGAAGCATTTTATATCGCAGGTACCGGCAGACCTGGTCCAGTGCTTATTGACATTCCGATGGACGTTCAAAAGGCTGTTATCGACTTCAAGTATCCAAAAACTGTTGACATTAGAGGTTATAAACCAACATCAAAGGGTAATTATAATCAAATTAAAAGAGTTCTTTCTGCTCTTGAAGAAGCTGAAAAACCACTTATCTGCATAGGTGGTGGCGTGTTTGCATCAAACGCTCAGAAGGAAATATGTGAGCTAGCAAAAATTATGCAGATACCCGTTATTACAACTATGATGGGTATTTCAGTTTTTTCTGACGATAACCCACTTTTCTTTGGTATGTTGGGTATGCATGGTGTAAAGGTTGCTAATAAAGCGGTAAATGACTGTGATGTACTGTTTCTTGTTGGTGCAAGAGTTGGTGACAGAGCTGTCAGAACCCCTCTTACGCTTGAAAAGACAACTAGAATTCTACATATTGATATTGACCCTGCTGAAATTGGCAAAAATATCGGTGCTGATTATCCTCTTGTCGGAGATGCAAAGCTTGTTCTAAAGGATATGATAAAGCTTGCGAAGCCTATGGAGCATACAGAGTGGCTAAGCTATCTTTCAGATTTAAGAACTACTACTGAATTTGAAACTGCTCCTGAGGGTACAGTTAATCCACGTGAGTTTATTTATAAGCTTTCAAAAGCTATGCCTGCCAACACTGTTGTTTCTGCTGATGTAGGGCAAAACCAGATCTGGACTGCAACAGGATATAAGTTCAAAAATAGCGGACGTTTTATAACATCAGGTGGTATGGGTACTATGGGATATTCTGTACCTGCTGCAATCGGTGCTAAAATGGCAGATCCTGAGCGTCCGGTTATTGTAATCTGCGGTGATGGTTCCTTCCAGATGGAATTTATGGAGCTTGCAACTGCAATACAGCACAATGTTCCTATTAAGATTATTATAATGACCAACAATCGTCTTGGTATGGTAAGAGAACTTCAGACAAATGGCTATAATGACAGACAAATGGCTGTATTTCTTGACGGCTCTCCTGATTTTCTAAAGCTTGCTGACGCTTATGGCATCAAGTCATATCGTGTCGTAGATAACGCTTCCATGGACGAGGCTATTGATATTATAAAGAATTCAAATGAACTTTGCCTTGTTGAGGTTGTTGTTTCTGAAATGGCAAAAACTTTGTGATATAATTAATGTTACATAGATAAATTATTTATAAAAAATTAACAATATTGTGTTACAATAATTAATTGAGAGTAAATAATAATTCGGAGGAACAAAAATGAAGCATACAATTTCTGTTTTGGTTGAAAACCATAGTGGTGTTCTTTCAAGAATTTCAGGACTCTTTTCAAGAAGAGGATTTAATATTGATAGCCTTGCAGTAGGACCTACTCATGATCCTGAAATTTCAAGAATTACAATTATTGCAGACGGAAATGAATATACTGTTGAGCAGATAGAAAAACAGCTTAACAAGCTTGTTGAAGTAATCAAGGTAAAAACCCTTGAAAAAGACGAGTGCCTTGCAAGAGAGTTGCTTATTGCTAAGCTTTCAGTTCCTGCTGACAAGAGAAGTGAAGTTATGACTATTGCAGAGATTACAGGTGCAAAGGTAATGGATCTTACTCTGACTACAATGACACTTGAGCTTTGTGATGAATACAGTAATCTAAAAAGATTTGAAGAGATTATTGCTCCATATAATGTAATAGAGCTTGTAAGAACAGGTACTATTGCTATTTCAAAGGGTGCAGATACAATTACAACAAAAAAGTAAGGATTATATAGCCTTGTAGGCTACATATATAAAGTTATATTATTGGAGGGTTTAAAATGGCAAAAATTTATTATCAGCAGGATTGTGATCTTAACGTACTCAAGGGCAAAACTGTTGCAATTATTGGTTACGGTTCACAGGGTCACGCTCATGCACTTAACCTTAAAGATAGTGGTGTTGACGTAGTAGTGGGTCTTTATGAGGGCTCAAAGAGTGCCGCTAAGGCAGAAGCTCAGGGACTCAAGGTTGTTTCAGTTAGCGAAGCTACAAAAATGGCTGACGTTATCATGATCCTTATTCCTGACGAAAAGCAGGCTTCACTTTATAAAAGCGAAATTGCTCCTAACCTCACAGAAGGTAAGACACTTGCATTTGCACACGGTTTCAACATTCACTATGGTTGTATCGTACCTCCTGCAGATTGCAACGTTATCATGATTGCACCTAAGGGTCCTGGACATACTGTAAGAAGCGAATATCAGGCAGGTAAGGGTGTTCCATGTCTTATCGCTGTTGAGCAGGACGCTACAGGTAATGCTACAGATATCGGTCTTGCTTATGCACTCGGTATCGGTGGAGCAAGAGCTGGTGTTCTTGAAACAACATTCAGAACTGAAACTGAAACTGACCTCTTTGGTGAACAGGCAGTTCTCTGTGGTGGTGTATGTGCACTTATGCAGGCTGGTTTTGAAACACTTGTTGAAGCTGGTTATGATCCAAGAAATGCTTACTTTGAGTGCATCCACGAGATGAAGCTTATTGTTGACCTCATCTATCAGTCAGGTTTTGCTGGCATGAGATATTCAATCTCAAATACTGCTGAGTATGGTGACTATATAACTGGTCCTAAGGTAATCACAGAAGAAACTAAGAAGGCTATGAAGAAGGTTCTTGCTGATATTCAGGATGGTTCATTTGCTAAGGAATTCTTGCTTGATATGTCTGACGCTGGTTCACAGGTACACTTCAAGGCTATGAGAAAACTTCATGCTGAACATCCATCAGAGGTTGTTGGTGAAGAAATCCGTAAGCTCTATAGCTGGAATGGTGAAGATAAGTTGATCAACAACTAATTTTTCAATAAATTAAAAGCTCAGCTGAGGCTGGGCTTTTTTAATAAATGTATTCTGAAAGGAGCTATAGCTTAGCTATAGAATTGATTATGCAAACTGAAACTAAAAATGCTTTTGTTACAATAATTGGTAGACCTAATGCAGGAAAATCATCCCTTTTAAACGCACTTGTGGGTGAAAAAATTGCTGCTGTAAGTTCTAAGCCACAGACAACTCGTACAAAAATAACAGGTGTTCTCACTAAGGACGAAACTCAGTTTGTCTTTATGGACACTCCAGGTATGCACAAATCTAAAAATAAGCTTTCAGAACACATGATAAAAACTGTCAACGATTCTGTTGCAGATGTTGATATAGCAATGTTTGTAGCCGATTGCACTAAAAAGCCGAATGATACAGAAAAGTCACTTCTTGATAATCTTAACTCAAAGAACGGTAAGTCTGTTCTAATAATAAACAAAATCGATCTCATTCAAAATAAAGAAGAACTTATCAGTATTATTACAGACTATTCGTCATTACATGACTTTGATGAAGTAATACCGGTTAGTGCATTGACTGGCGACGGTCTTGATATTATTATGCAGGTTTTAAACAAGTATGCAGCTGAAGGTCCACATTATTTTCCTGATGATATGCTTACTGATCAACCTGAAAAAGTAATTATGGCTGAGATAATCCGTGAAAAAGCACTTAACAATCTTAATGAAGAGATTCCTCATGGTATTGCCGTAACTATTGAATCGTTGAATGAACGTGATAACCGTGCAGGTGAATCGATTCTGGATATTTCAGCTGTTATTTTCTGTGAACGTGATTCACATAAGGGTATTATTATAGGAAAAAAAGGTTCAATGCTAAGGAAAATCGGTGAAGAATCGAGAAACGAACTTGAAGAATTTTTCCAGATAAAAGTAAATCTTCAGTGCTGGGTTAAAGTAAAGGAAGGCTGGAGAAATCGTGAGGGCATGATAAGAAACTTTGGATTATCCTCAAATTAGCAAGTCAAAAATTACCTCTCATATTATTTTGTTATCAAGCAAATGCTAATATCACAAAGCTTGGGAGGTTTTTTAATGGATCTTTGGGAAATCTTTGAAAAAAGTGGCAAAATCGCAGACTATTTAAACTATAAAACATCAGAAAAGGGAAGTAGTTATGATAACCATGAAGGGTCTTGTTGTTCGGGAGAACAAAAGGGGAGAGAATAGTAAATCTATAACAGTATTGTCAGCTGAGCTTGGTATGATAGATGTTTTTGTGCGTGGTGGTATGAAAAGTAGTAAATCAATTTCGTCTACTCAGCTTTTTGCATATTCAACTCTTTGTATTGATGAAAAAAAGGATGCTAAAGGGCACTCCAATTATTATCTTAACAGCTGTGAACCGATAAATTTATTCTATAATTTACGACTCGATGCTAAAAAAACTGCACTCGGTTGCTATTTTTGTGAACTGCTTTGCTTTTCAAGAATTGAAAACTCATATTGTCATGAGATATTAAAGCTTACTTTAAATACCTTGTACTTTCTTGACAAGGGTAAGCATGATAACGAGCTTCTTAAATCAATATTTGAATTCAGATTACTTTGTGAGATGGGCTTCAGACCGAATCTTGTAGGTTGTAACAAATGCTTTGAATATGACTGCGAGAAAATGCATTATAACTATAAGTCAGGATTACTGGAATGTGATGACTGCTGTTATAATCCGGAAAGCATTTTTGATATTGTTCTTGATAAATCATTGCTTTATATAGTACGTTTTGTTGCATTGACGGACTATAATCGACTTTTTAATTTTAAGATAAATCAAACTTATCAGCAAAAACTTACTGAATTTACTGAGCGTTTTGTTAAATATAATTTTAAAGAACATTTTGATACACTTCATTTTTACAGACTCTTATAGGAGGTGGGAAAATTGAATAAGTATTGCGAAGTTTTAGAACTACATAAAGTCCTTGCACTTCTTGAAAAAGAGTGTGCTAACGAGAAATCAAAAAGGCTTGCATTAGAGCTTCAGCCATGCGATGATCTTTTTACGGTCAAAAGGGAAGTGGATAAGACCTCCACAGCATTAGAGCTTTCTGTAAAATATGGTACTCCGTATTTTATCAATGTAAAGGATGTTTCAGCTTCGTTAAAAAGAGCAGAATCAGGTGGTGTGCTTTCATTAAAAGAGCTTATAGAGATTAAAAGAGTTCTTTCACAGGTTCGTGAATTAATGAGCTGGAGAAATGATTTTGAGGGTGAAACTCTTCTTGATTATTTATTTGAGTGCCTTTTTCAAAACAGAACACTTGAAAATAAGCTTGAGAAATCCATAATTGATGAAAATGAGCTTGCTGATGATGCAAGTCCGGAGCTTTCATCTATCAGAAAAAAAATAGTTCATTCGAGCATAAAAGTCCGTGAAATACTTAATAAGATGATAAAATCTTCTTCAACTCAGAAATATTTGCAGGATTCTGTTGTTACCATTCGTGACGGAAGATTTGTTCTTCCCGTAAAAACTGAGTTTAAAGGCAATGTTCAGGGCTTAATTCACGATACTTCTGCAACAGGATCTACGCTATTTATTGAACCAATGGCAGTTGTCGAAGCAAATAATGACATAAGAATCCTTAAAGGTAGGGAACTTGATGAAATTCATCGTATTGTAACTGAGCTTTCAGCCGAGTGTGGTGAAATGAAAGAACAGTTAATATCAAGTCTTGATGCTATAGCACAACTTAATTTATATTTTGCTAAAGCAAATCTTGCTGCAAAAATGAAGGCGTCTAAGCCTGAAATAAATGATAATAACATAATTGTTCTCAACAAGGCAAGACATCCTCTTATAGATCCTAAAAAAGTAGTACCGATAGATTTCTCAATTGGTAGTGATTACAACACTTTAATCATTACAGGACCTAACACCGGTGGTAAAACGGTAACATTGAAAACTGTAGGTTTACTTACACTTATGACAATGTGTGGACTTCTTATCCCTGTTTCTGACGGTAGCAAGGTTTCGGTTTATAAAAATATACTTGTTGATATTGGTGATCAACAGTCTATTGAACACAATCTATCAACATTTTCATCCCATATCAACAAGGTTATTGAGATACTTGATTTGGTTGATGAGCATAGCCTTGTTCTTCTCGATGAGTTAGGTTCAGGTACTGATCCTATCGAGGGTGCGGCACTTGCACTTTCAATAATAGAAAAGCTCAAACAAAAAGGTGTAACTCTTGTAACAACAACACATTACCAGGAACTTAAAATGTATGCTATCGATACTCCCGATGTGCAGAATGCATCCTGTGAATTTAGTGTTGACACTCTTCAACCAACATATAAGCTTATTATTGGTTTGCCAGGTAAATCAAATGCTTTTGCAATTTCAAGAAAGCTTGGCATGTCCGATGATATAATTGATTATGCTCAATCACTTTTATCAACAAAGGATAAAAAGTTTGAAAGAATTATTGATAGTTTAGAGCAGATGATAGCAAAGCTTACTGAAAATAATCAGTCAGCAGAGCAGTTGAGAATCGAGAATGAACGCCTTAAAGCTGAGTTGCTTGCTGAACGTGAAAAGCTAGAAAAGGAGAAAGAATTTGAGCTTGAAAAAGTAAGACGTGAATCAGCGATAATATTAAAGCGTGTTACACGAGAGTCGCAAACACTTATTGATGAACTTGATTCAATCAAAAAACAGCAAGGTAAAGATAATTTTGCTCAGATGACTGCTAATGCTAAACACAGGCAAAAGCAGACACTTAACATGATTTATGAACAAGCAAATCCTGTTATAGAAAATAATGATAATTATGTTCTGCCACGTCCATTGATGAAAGGTGACAGGGTACTTATAACTGATACAAACAGAAATGGTATTGTTATTACTCCACCTGATAGCAAGGGTATATGCTTTGTACAGGCTGGCATTATGAAAACAAAGGTTGATGTTTCAAAGCTCAGGCTTCTTGATAAGCCTAAAGCTGAAAAATCTAATAGTAAAAATAACAAATCTTATGTGTCAACTAAAGGTGTCGAAAGCCGTATGACAAGAAAAGCTCAGTCTGAGCTTGATATTCGTGGCTACGCTTCAGATGACGGTATTTATGAGGTTGATAGTTTCCTTGATGATGCAGTAATGTCCGGATTGACACTTGTGACAATCATTCATGGAAAGGGTACCGGTGTTCTTAAAAATGCAATCAGAAATCATTTAAAACACCATCCTCATGTAAAAGCTTCTCGTAAAGGTGTTTACGGAGAAGGTGAAGATGGTGTTACAGTAGTTGAACTGAAATAATATAATGCACAGCAAGGATTAATTCTCGTCCTTGCTGTCATTTTTTATATTGCTTAATGGATTAGCCTCGGCGGCTTTACGCAGGTTTTCATCAGACAAGTGAGTGTAAATTTCAGTAGTTGCAATACTTTTATGTCCGAGTATGTCACGCAAAACAAGTGTATCTACGTTTCCATGCTGGTACATAAGAGTTGCTGCCGTGTGACGTAATTTATGAGTGGTTACTCCCAAATTTGAAAGTCCTGCACGTTTCAGATTTTCTTCAACAATCTGTTGAACACGTCGTTTATTAATTCTTGTCTTATTCGCCGAAAGAAATATGGCATTTTTGTCTTTTGCAGTTTCATTAGGACGATAAATATCCAGATATTGGCATAAAGCTTCCATGCAAGATTGATTTAAGTAAACAATACGTTGTTTATTGCCTTTACCAATTACTCGTAATGTGTTGTTATCACGGCTAAAATCGGTAATATTGAGTCCAACAAGCTCGCTCAGACGCATACCACAGTTCAAAAACAGAAGTATAATACAATAATCACGTTCTTTATATTTTGAATCAATGCTTTTAAGTAACTTGATGCTATCTTCAAGTGATAAAAAAACTGGTAGCTTATTTTTGACTCTGGGTAACTCCAGATCCTTTAAAGGATTATCATCAATGATTTTAGCCTTGTTTGATAGATAATTATAAAACTGTTTCAATGCCGAGGTTTTACGTGCACGGGTTGCAGTTGAATTATCACGGTCATCACGAAGATATTTTAAATAAACATAAGCATCATTTAAAGTAAATGATTCGACCCATTCGATTGGAACATCTTTGATAGAAATTTCAGAAGAATTTTCGTTAGCAGAAACAGCCTTATGTTTAATCTTCAGATAACGTAGAAATGTTCGCAAGTCGATATAATAGGCTTCCTCAGTTCGGTCAGCACGATCTCTTATTACTTTAAGATTTGTGAGAAAATCCTCCAGATAGTATGGGCAGTCATCTATATAAGCCTGTTTCATAATCTTACCTCTTTTCTCTTCTCTAAGTTTCACTAAATTTTTATTTAGTGAAACTTTATTTGTTTATATTATACACTACTGCTCTTTATATGTCAATAGTATTTTTACTTGTTTGTTGTGATATACCCATTTGGCACTTCACCAACAATTACAGTTTCTGATATAATATAATCATTGCTTACTACAACATCTGTGGTATTAAACGGAATAATTGCAGTAATCTCGATTGATACTTTAAGTAATAATCTATGTCTTGTCTGATTTAATCCGGCAGATGAAAATTCACTGATGATCTTACTATTGACAACACTTAACTGATGTAGCTTCAGAATTATATCAGGCCCTCTGCCACTCAGAAATGTTATTCCTGACAATGTTCCGATTGGAACGTAAACACTTTGATCAGGTATATTTTTTAATGCTTTGTTTATTTTTGTTTTAATCTCTGCCTGTAGTTTATTAATTTCCTCAGTGTTTGTTTCAATAGAGATTATCTCATTGTTATTGTTACGTTGGACGCTTATGTAATTTTTATTATCAACACTTCCCTTTAATTGCTCGTTTATAGCTGTTGCAATAACGCTATTAGCCAATTCCTTACATTTGTATTCGCATATTTCCGTTATATGTTGGTTTAACTGATTCCGTATTATAGCTAATATAAAGCAACCTACAATGAGAATTACTAATAATATACCGATTATCTTATTAGCTTTTGTATCTGAATATTTTCTCAAAACTCTCACCTCTTTGTATATATAATATACTTTTCAGAGAGTTTTGGTTAATAAAAAACGAGTAAGCCTGATGCCTACTCGTTTTTCAATATATAAATTTATTTTACTTTGCTTTAACAGCCTCAACAGCAGTCTTAATAATGTTTTCACTTGAAAGTCCAAATTCCTTCAACAGATCAACAGCGGGACCTGAGTGACCAAATTCATCATTAACACCAATCTTGATAGTCTTTGTTGGGCAGTTTTCAGCAAGAACTTCAGCTACTGCAGAACCAAGTCCACCAATAACGCTGTGTTCCTCAACTGTGATTACAAGATTTGTATTCTTAGCAGCCTCAATGATAATATCCTTGTCAATAGGCTTTATTGTGTGAATATTAATAACAGTAGCCTCGATTCCCTGTTTAGCAAGCTCTTCGCCTGCAACAATAGCCTCGTTTACCATAAGTCCAGTAGCAATAATTGCAACGTCCTTACCGTCACGAAGCTTGATTCCCTTACCAAGCTCGAACTTGTATGTATCAGGATCATTGAATACAGGAACAGCAAGTCTGCCGAATCTCATGTATACAGGACCGTTAAATTCGATTGCAGCTCTTACTGCAGCCTTTGCTTCAACGTCATCTGCAGGGTTGATGATTGTCATTCCTGGGATAGTTCTCATAAGAGCAATATCTTCGTTACACTGATGTGTAGCACCGTCTTCACCAACTGAAATACCTGCATGAGTAGCACCAATCTTAACATTAAGATGAGGATATCCGATTGAGTTACGTACGATTTCAAATGCACGTCCAGCAGCAAACATAGCAAATGTTGATGCAAAAGGAATCTTTCCTGTAGCAGCCATACCTGCAGCAACACCCATCATGTTAGCTTCTGCGATACCACAATCAAAGAATCTGTCAGGAAATTTCTTTTTAAATGTACCTGTTTTTGTAGCAGCAGCAAGGTCTGCGTCAAAAACATAGAGGTTTTCGAATTCTTCGCCAAGCTCAGCAAGAGCTTCACCATAGCTTTCTCTTGTAGCCTTCTTTATAACATCTTTCATAGGTTTAGTCCTCCAAGTTCTTTAATTGTTCGTTTAATTCAGCCATTGCCTTTTCGTACTCATCAGGATTTGGTGCTTTACCATGCCAACCTGCATCGTTTTCCATGAATGAAACACCCTTACCCTTTGTACTCTTCTGAATTATAGCAACAGGCTGTCCGGAGATTTTTTCAGCTTCATTGAAAGCTCTTTCGATGTCATCAAAATCATGTGCATCCATTTCAATTACATGCCAACCGAAAGCCTTGAATTTATCAACTATTGGATATGGTGACATTACATCTGTGATTTTACCATCAATCTGAAGTCCGTTATTATCAACGATTGCAACGAGATTGTCAAGATTATAATGAGCAGCAAACATAGCAGCTTCCCAAACCTGACCTTCCTGGATCTCGCCGTCACCAAGAACTGTATATACCTTATATGTATCGTTAGAAATCTTTGCTGACAAAGCCATACCGCTTGCTACAGAAATGCCCTGTCCCAAAGAACCTGATGACATATCAACACCAGGAATATGGATACATGGGTGGCCCTGGAGTAAAGCTCCGATATGTCTGAGTGATTTGAGTTCTTCTTTAGCGAAAAAACCTTTTTCAGCAAGAACTGAATAAAGTGCAGGAGCTGTGTGTCCCTTAGAAAGAACGAATCTGTCCCTGTCCTGTAAATCAGGATTATCAGGATAAACGTTCATTTTTGCAAAGTAGAGATATGTAAGAACGTCAGCTATAGACAGTGATCCACCGGGATGTCCTGACTTAGCGTTGTAAACGCCCTCAACAATTCCCATACGCACCTTGCAGGCTGTGATTTCAAGTTGTTTTTTCAAAATTGAATCCATTTTAAAACCTCCTAATTTTTGAGTCTATGATAATAATCCAAAGGATTAATACTCACTTGTTATTTTAAAAATATAGTCGATAACATGGGCAATAACGTCATCTTCGCAACTGATGTCAAGCACAATATCTGCAGTATTTTTGACATCATCAGTAGCATTTGACGGACATATTCCCACATCAGCATACTTTATCATTTCTATATCATTATTGTAATCTCCGACTGCAACAAAAGTATAATCATCAAATCCACAACTCTCTCTCATTTTCTGAAGTGCTGTACCTTTTGATATGTTCAAAGGCAACATTTCAAAATATTGTGGTGCAGAGATTACA
>JAUNJM010000026.1:12364-13905 GCA_030533265.1 Ruminococcus sp.
GCCATTATAATCATTCTGATCAATAAAATCTATAAGCTTATGCAGTTTTTCAGGGACATTTGTGAACAATACCTTATACCAATTTGGTCCAATATCATTAACATTACACAAAACAGGATCCACCTTGCAAATTTTGCAATGCTCCTGTTCCATTTTGGTATAACTTGGAACATAAACTCCGTCAAGCCTTAAAACTTCACAGCCAACGTCAGGGTTGCTTTTTAGAATTTCCGTTGTAAAGTCTCTTGCGTTGTCAGGTAGGTAAACATCATAAATCTGTTTTTTGTTATTCAGATCATAGACCATGCCACCATTACACATGATTATTGGTGCATTAACCTTAAAATCATTGAAATATTGGCTTGAAGCCTGTATTGCTCTACCTGTTGCAATAGAAAACTTCCCTCCTGCGTTCTGAAAACGATCAATAGCCTCAAGGCTTTTCTTTCCGGGAACTTTGCTTGCAGGCAAAAATGTTCCATCCATATCAGTAATTAACAGGACCTTAGAAATGTCTTCAAACATAAGAATCCTCTCTATGCTTTTAGCTTGTTTAGTATTTTTATAAAATAGTCTGGCAGTTGGCTGTCAAACTCAACGTATTCTTTAGTTGTCGGATGTATAAAACCGATTTTTTTTGCGTGCAGGCACTGTCCTTCCACACCTTTTACCGTTTTTCCATAGACATCATCACCGTAAACCGGATGACCAATATAAGCTGAATGAACTCTTATCTGATGAGTTCTACCTGTTTCCAATGTGAATTTCATCAAAGAAAACTGTCCAAATTCATCAAGCACTTCATAGTGGGTTACAGCATTTCTTGAATTTTGTTCAGTAACACACATTTTCTTACGGTCATATTTATTTCTTCCGACAGGAGCATTAACTGTGCCTATTGGTTCTTTAAAGCGTCCACATACAACAGCCTGATATTCTCTTGTAAAGCTATGTTCTTTAATCTGTTCAGCAAGAAAGTTATGTGAGCGATCATTTTTCGCTATGATAAGCAGACCACTTGTCATTTTGTCAATTCTATGCACAATTCCAGGTCTTATAACACCATTAATACTTGAAAGTCTGCCTTTACAATGATAGAGCAATGCATTTACCAGTGTGCCATCCGGATTTCCGGGTGCAGGATGCACGACCATGCCTTTAGGCTTATTGACAACTAATAAATCGTCATCTTCGTAGACTATTTCTATAGGAATATCTTGAGGTATAACATCAAGCTTCACAGGTTCAGGAATATTGATTGTAATTGTATCTTTTTGCTTTATTTTATAGCTTTTTGTAATAGTTTTAGCATTTACCAGTATATCACCATTCTCGATAAGCTTCTGGATAGATGAACGTGTTAAATCATCATTCAGTTGTGCGACAATTTTATCAATTCTTATTCCTACATCATCAGGCAAAACAGAATATTCAATCATGCTCATTTTTTACACCGATCGAAGCTTTCTTTTTTTGATTTCATCAATTATAATAAAGTAGATACAAAATAAAATTCCACCGATAACAATGCAAATATCAGC
>JAUNJM010000026.1:13915-19915 GCA_030533265.1 Ruminococcus sp.
GAAAATTAATTGGCTCAAATTTAATATAGTCAATAACTTCATGTAAACGAATCCTGTCTATAAGATTGGCAATTCCTCCGGCTAAAAGCATGCTCAATGATATTGTAAGAAATTTTGAATCATGTCTTTTCTTGAACAAATAAACCATTCCGATAATAATAATTACTACTGGAATACCTATAAGAAACCATGACTTCCCTGCCATAATGCTCCACGCAGCACCAGAGTTTTTAACGTGTGTCAGGCTGAAAATTTTGTGACTACCTATTGTAATTACATTATGAATCTCATTTAAAGTAATATTTTTTACAACTGCAAATTTCAAAAGCTGGTCAGAAACCGTCAGCACTGTAATAATTATTAAACAAACAATAAACAAAACCCGTTTCCTCTCATTTGTCAAATCATCACCTTAAGGCCCAGTGTTTAGCTGAGTCTTAAGAGAAAAATATTATATTGTATTTCTACATCTTTCACAAAGTGTAGGATGGTCGTCAAACTTACCAACAGTATCAGAGTATGACCAGCAACGTTCACACTTGTTTCCACCTGCTTTAGTAACAGTAAATGATACTCCATCAAGTGTTCCCTTGAATTCACCGTTTTCAGATCCTTCAACTACGTTAGCTCTTGAAACGATAAGAAGTGCAGGAAGTTCATCTGTTAATGCTGAAACAGCATCGAACTTATCAGCGTCAACATAAACAGTAAGATCAGCTTCAAGTGAAGCACCGATAACCTTATCTGCTCTCTTGAGTTCAAGTGCTTTCTTAGCATCCTCACGAATAGCAGCAATAAGATCCCACTTTGACTTAAAGTCGTCAGATACCGTAATGCCGCTCTTTTCAGGCATATCGTTGAGGAATATGCTTTCTGCATTTTCCTTAGCAGTATGAGGGATATATGACCAGATTTCATCTGCAGTAAATGACATTATCGGAGCAACAAGTCTTGAAATTGCTGAAAGAATTCTGTAAATTGTAGTCTGTGCTGCTCTTCTTGAGACAGAATTTACTGCTTCACAATACAATCTATCCTTAAGAATATCAAGATAGAAGTTAGACATATCAATTACACAAAAGTTGTGTATTGCATGGAAAACAATGTGATAATCAAAAGCTTCATAAGCAGTATTTACTTTGTCAATAAGCTCATCAAGCTTGAGCAAAGCCCACTTGTCAATTTCAAAAAGCTCATCGTCAGAAACGCCATCTCTGTCAATTTCAAATCCACCGTTGTTAGAAATGTTACCGAGAATAAATCTTGCAGTATTTCTGATTTTTTTGTATGCATCAGAAAGCTGAGCAAGAATATCCTTAGAAATTCTTATATCAGAATGGTAGTCAGATGATGCAACCCAAAGTCTTAAAATATCAGCACCATATTTATCAGTAATTTCCCTCGGTTCAATACCGTTGCCAAGAGATTTATGCATAGTTTTGCCCTGTCCGTCAACAACCCAACCATGAGTGCAGACATTTTTATAAGGTGCTTTACCGTTGCAAACTACTGATGTGAGAAGTGATGACTGGAACCAACCTCTGTACTGGTCAGCACCTTCAAGGTACAAATCTGCAGGTGATGAAAGTTCATCACGTTCTTCAAGTACAGCAAGATGTGTAACACCACTGTCAAACCAAACGTCGAAAATATCAGTTTCCTTTGTAAACTCACTGCAACCACATTCGCATTTGACACCCTCAGGAATAATTTCCTTAACGTCCTTGATATACCAGGAATCAGCACCCTCATATCTGAACATATCAGAAATAGCCTTGATAGTTGTATCATTTACAATCGGTTTACCGCAGTCATTACAGTAAACAACAGGGATAGGAACTCCCCATATACGCTGTCTTGAAATACACCAGTCAGAACGATCCATAACCATTCCCTTGATTCTGT
Source organism: Ruminococcus sp. (assembly GCA_030533265.1). Taxonomy (GTDB): domain Bacteria; phylum Bacillota; class Clostridia; order Oscillospirales; family Ruminococcaceae; genus FB2012. Next base: position 15,821 of record JAUNJM010000026.1, read on the forward strand.
CCTCACCCCATTTAGGGATCCAGTTTACATCTTCAATAGCTTTAACAGCTTGATCTCTGAAATTCTTAACTGAACAGAACCACTGCTCTGTAGCTCTGAAAAGGATGGGTGATTTACATCTCCAGCAGTGTGGATACTGGTGGACAATTTTTTCAAGTGCAAAAAGTGCACCGTGTTCTTCTAAATATTTAGCAATTTCTTTGTTTGCCTGGTCTGTTGTAAGACCTTCAAACATACCTGAATCCTTAGTAAGAACTCCCTTACCGTCAACACCTACTACAATACCGATGTCATCATAATTCTTGCAGACTTCAAAGTCATCAACACCGTATCCGGGAGCTGTGTGTACACAACCTGTACCACTTTCGAGTGTTACATGGTCACCAAGAATAATTGGTGATGGTCTGTTCATGAAAGGATGATCAGTTTTCATTCCTTCCAGATCGCTTCCAAGGAATCTTGCGAGGATCTCATAGTTTTCGATACCGGCAGCCTTCATGGTTGCAGGTACAAGATATTCTGCCATAACGTAGTTTTCACCGTTATCAGCCTTAACTACACAATAATCATACTTAGAACCAAGACATATAGCAAGGTTGCCTGGAAGTGTCCATGTAGTTGTTGTCCAGATTACAAAATAAGTTTTATCAAGGTCGATACCCTGGGCGGTAAATAAGCCCTTGTCATCTGAAACCTTGAATTTTACATAGATTGAATGACATGGATCGTCTGAGTATTCAATCTCAGCTTCAGCAAGTGCTGTCTGACACTCAGGACACCAATATACAGGCTTGAGTCCCTTATATACATAGCCATTTTTAGCCATCTCTCCAAACACTTCAACCTGACGTGCTTCAAACTCAGGCTTTAATGTGAGATATGGGTTATCAAAGTCACCAAGAACACCTAATCTCTTGAACTGAGCTTTCTGATTTTCAACAAAAGAAAGAGCAAACTCCTTGCAATGCTTTCTTAGTTCTACAGGAGGAATAGCACCATTCTCAACACCTATTGTTTTCATTGTTTTAAGTTCAATAGGCAATCCATGAGTATCCCATCCCGGAACATATGGAGAAGAATATCCACTCATGTTCTTATACTTTACAATAATATCCTTGAGAACTTTATTCAAAGCTGTACCGAGGTGAATATCACCGTTTGCATACGGAGGACCATCATGAAGAATATAAGTTGGTCTACCCTCATTTTTCTGCATGATTTTCTCATACAATTTGTTGTCATCCCACTTTTGCAATGCTTCCGGTTCTCTCTTTGGAAGATTTCCTCTCATAGGAAAATCAGTTTCAGGAAGATTAAGTGTTTTATTATAATCCTGTGACATTTGAATAACTCCTAACAATTAATTATTTTTACCGAATTTTAAATCACTATATGTATTTTTAGGAATAACCGGCTCAACTGTGCCGGTAGTGAGCAATTCATCAAGACGTTCCTGAGCTTCAGTAATTTCTTGAGTCTCAGCTTCTTCCTGCTGAGCAGCCATAGCAGCTCTCTCTTCTTCAATTCTCTCAGCTTCAACAGCTTCATCAATAGCTTTCTGAACCTGCTCCTCATAAGCCTGAATATCCTCTTCGGACAACTGTGGAATATCCATAATCAGGTGAAGCTGTTTATTATAAAGTTCAGTAAGATCAGCTTTGAAGTATGTAACTTCAGCTTTCAGTTTATCAAAAGCATCTTTCTGATCCTCATAAGCTTTTCTGATAGCAATAATTTTTTTCTGAGTATCAACAGTGTTTTCTCTGATGAGTTCAGCACATCTATCCTTATGTTCACGAATGATTCTGTCACACTCATCAGCACTCTGTTCAGCAATTCTTACCTGTTCTGTCTTTGCTGACTCAATCATCTGAGCAGCCTGAGCTTCAGCATCACTGATAATTCTGCTTGATTCTTTCTGAGCAGTAATCATAGCAACTTTGATAGCATCCTCATCAGCACGGTATTCATTGATTTTTTCAACCAATTTTTCAAGCTTTGCTTCATTATCTTCATTGAACTGGTTCAGCTCACCGATATAATCAGCAATTTCATTTAAAAAGCTGTTTACAGCATCAGGATCGTAACCATTTTTTACTGTATCAAAGGTTTTGCCTCTAATATTACTTGGTTTCAACATTTTATTGCCTCCTATAAATATTTAAATAAAGTAATATGAAATCTGTTCTTTTTTGACACACCATTTGTTGATTTGAAAATGAACTTTCCGAATCCTTTGACCGAGAAAATGTCTCCATCTTTCAAAGCTGTATCAGCATTGTAATTTATGATGTGATTTATAACAACTCCTCTTGAGTTGATGATTGCTTTTACTTTTTCTCTTGATTGATGTAAAGCAAGACTTAATACACAATCAATCCTTAAAGACGCAACAGTACCGCTTATCTCCTCAAAATTAACTTGTGCTTTTACCAGTTCTGAATCAACTTTTTGAATTGAAACTCCGACACGACCGATTTTAGATATGTTATCAATAATAAGATCTGTTATGGTGTTATAAACATAAACCTGTGTACAACCATCACCGACAACAATATCACCTATAGTATTTCGTGCAATATTCAATGACATAAGAGAACCAAGAAAATCCCTGTGAGAAAGATTATATTCTTTCTTGTATTTAAATAGCAAAGAATCAATAGGAAAATCATCATTTCCCGGTATGTCATATTCTGGATAAACACAAAGTACTTTTCTGGTCGCACTATCATACCCACCATAGAAAGTAAAATTATTACACTTTAATGATGCAAAAAGCTGTTCGCACAGCTGAATCTGTCGCTCATCAAGTAAAAAAGAGTATTTGCAAAAATACTTGTTTTCTGCTATCTGTATCCAGTCAGCAACCCTGTTAAGCAGTATCTTATCTTCATCATCCAAGTTTTTAAGAAAAGATAAGTTCAGATTTTTCATTAAAAGTTATATCCACTTGTGTCTAATTCGCTCTTGCTTTCAAGCTCCTTAAAATTAACACCCTTTGGCATGATAGTATAAGTCTTGTTTGCAGTTCTTGCCATTGTTGAATCCGTAGCAAAGCAAACACCTGAAATAAAGTCCAGAATACGCTTAGCATCCTCATTTTTAACTATTTCAAGGTTGAGAATAACTGTCTTGTTACGCTTGATTTCCATGCTTATAGGTTTTACATCATCATAATCCTTTGGCTTTGTAAGAACTATTGCAGGCATTGATGAATCAAAATCATCATTGTTCACGTTATCATTTACTAGACCTGAATAGTCGTCCTTGCTTTCAAAACCTGTCTGGTAATCAGTTTCTGATTCATAATCATCTGTTCCAACAAAAAGATTAGTGAATTTTTTGAAATTCGCCATAATTAACCCTCCAAATATTTTCTTGCTCCAAAGAGCTTTGTTCCTATTCTTACAAGATTTGAGCCATGCTTTATTGCAAGCTCATAATCACCTGACATTCCCATTGATAAGGTTTCCATTGAAACATTATCAATATTCATTTGTTCAAGCTCAATAAAAAGCTCGTACATATCAGCAAAAACACTTTCGTTACAGCCGATAGGAGGAATAGTCATCAATCCTTTAACTGATATATTTTTCAATTCTGCTATATTCTTTACAAGTTCAAAAAGACTTTCCTTTTGCACACCACTTTTAGAAAGCTCATTACCTATGTTGACTTCAACAAGAATGTCCATAGTTTTATTATATTTTTCGCTGAGTCGATTTATCTCCTTTGCCAGTTTAAGGCTGTCAACTGATTGAATCATTTTAACATCATTGATAATATATTTGACTTTGTTAGTCTGTAAATGACCAATGAAGTGAACATCAGCGTTTTTATTATATTGATCTTTTTTTGACAAATACTCCTGAACTCTGTTCTCGCCAAGTAAAGTTATACCCTGTGAGATAGCAAAATTAATCTTTTCAGGCTCAACAGTTTTTGTCACGGCCATAAGATTAACGCAATGGTCTGTTCTGCCATACTTAGTTTTAGCATTTTCTATATTATAACATATCTCTTTATAGTTTTCAAGGATATATTTGAATTCAGGATTATTATTTACTGCTTGACACATCTTTATCTAAAATCACC
>JAUNJM010000027.1 GCA_030533265.1 Ruminococcus sp.
TTATTTTGCTTGACAAAAATACAAAAAAGTGATATGCTTTTAGTGTAAATAGTGTACTATAAAACTTTGACTAAGGAAGCTGAATTTTACTACGATTTTTACAGAGAGCATTGCCATCGGCTGAAAGCATTGCACCATCCATAAATTCAGATACCACCTTATGAGTGTGCCTAATACGCATCGGTCTGTCACCGTTATAAGACACTTTGAGTTGCATTTTGTGCATAAATCCGGGTGGAACCACGACCAGAAATCGTCCCGTGAAAGGAAATATCCTTTCACGGTTTTTTTATTATCTATGCAAATATACAAGCTTTTGTGGACATTTTAATATTATATAAAACAGGAGGAATAAAAAATGATAAAGCTTACTTTAAAGGACGGAAGCATCAGAGAAATCGAAAATGCTATGCCTGCGTCCGAAATCATCAAAGGCATTGGCATGGGGCTTTATAAGGCTGCCTGCTGTGTAAAAATCAATGGTGAAGTGCGTGATATGCGTACAATTATCGACAGCGATTGCGAGTTTGAAGTTCTTACATTCGACTCAAAGTATGGTAAGGAAGCTTTCTGGCATACAGCTTCTCACCTTATGGCTCAGGCTGTAAAGAATCTTTATCCAAAAGCAAAGCTTGCAAGAGGTCCTGCTACTGAAAATGGTTTCTATTATGACTTTGAAGTTGCAAAGCCATTCTCACCTTCTGACCTTGACGCTATCGAAAAGGAAATGAAAAAGCTTGCTAAGGAAGGCTATGAGCTTGAACGCTTTGAGCTTTCTGTTGACGAGGCAATCGCTCTTATGCAGGAGCGTAATGAGGACTATAAGATCGAGCTTATCCATAAGCATGATGACAATGGTGAAAAGCTTTCTTTCTATAAGCAGGGGGATTTTGTTGACCTTTGTGCAGGTCCTCACATCATGAGCGTTGCTCCTATCAAGGCTGTAAAATTGCTTTCATGTACAGGTGCTTACTGGGGGAAGGCTGAGGATGGCAAACAGCTTTCCCGTATTTACGGTACAGCTTTCCCTAAGGCATCACTCCTTGACGAGCATCTCAAAGCTCTTGAAGAAGCAAAGCTGCGTGACCACAACAAGATTGGTCGTGAGCTTGAATATTTCACAACTGTTGACTATATCGGTCAGGGACTTCCTGTGCTTCTTCCAAAGGGTGCAAGAGTTATCCAGCTTCTCCAAAGATGGGTTGAGGATACAGAACAGGCTAAGGGCTGTCAGCTGACAAAAACTCCTCTCTTTGCAAAAAGAGATCTCTATAGAATCTCAGGCCACTGGGATCACTATCTTGACGGAATGTTCGTAATGGGCGATCCTCACGACGAGGAAAAGGAATGTTTTGCATTGCGTCCTATGACTTGTCCTTTCCAGTATCAGGTTTTCCTTAACAGACAGCGTTCATACCGTGACCTGCCAATGCGACTCACTGAAACATCAACTCTTTTCAGAAATGAGGACAGCGGTGAAATGCATGGTCTTATCCGTGTCCGCCAGTTCACTATTTCTGAGGGACACTATATTCTGCGTCCCGACCAGCTTGAAGATGAATTCAAGGGCTGTCTTGAGCTTGCAAAATATATGCTTGACACTGTAGGACTGCTTGAAAACTGTACATTCAGATTCTCACAGTGGGATCCTGCAAACCCTAAGAACAAGTATGAGGGTACTGCCAAACAGTGGGAACACGCTCAGGCTGCTATGAAAAAGATCCTCGACAACATTGGTCTTGACTATGAGATCGGCATTGATGAGGCTGCATTCTACGGTCCAAAGCTTGACATCCAGTATAAGAACGTATTTGGCAAAGAGGACACAATCGTTACAATCCAGATAGATATGCTCCTTGCTGAAAAGTTTGGTATGTACTACGTTGACAAGGACGGTCAGAAAAAGCTTCCATATATCATTCACAGAACTTCACTCGGATGCTATGAGCGTACACTTGCATATATGCTTGAACGTTTCTCAGGTGTTCTTCCACTGTGGCTTGCTCCTGAGCAGGCAAGAATCCTGCCAATCAAGTCTGAACACGTTGAATACGCTCAGAAGCTTGCTGATGAGCTTACTTCTTACGGCATGAGAGTTACTGTTGACAGCCGTGATGAAAACATCGGTCCTAAGATTAAGGCATCACGTCTTGAAAAGATTCCTTATATGCTCATTGTCGGTGACAAGGAAGTTGAAACAAATACTGTTACTGTACGTTCAAGAAAAGAGGGCGAACTTCCTGCAATGCCATACGCTGATGTAGTTTCAAAGCTCACAGAAGAAGTGCGTACAAAGGCTAAATAATATGGGACTGTTCAAAAAAAAGAAATCGCAGGGTACTCCACTGAAGGAGCTTGTACAATTTCACGGAAAGCGTCTGAGCTATGTCGTGGAGCGTTTCGGTGCTGAGGAGGAGGTCATCGGCAAGATAGGCGGTATTTCGGTCAACCGGGACAAAAACAAGCTTACTGTTGTTTGTGACGGAAAGCCTGTCGCTGATTTTTCTCTTGACGGTATCGTATATGCAGAGCTTATGAGCCACAATGGTGCTGACATTAAAGGCAAGGATTTTTCCACAGGAAAACAAAGGCATATTGTTGCTCATTATGCGAATTTCAAATAACACAAAACCGTGTGCTACATTTCGTAACACACGGTTTATTTTATGTATTAATAATTATCGCTCTTGAAAACCGCACCTATAGTTCTGAAAACTATTTTCAAATCGGTCAAAAACGAACGCTCCTCAATATACTTGAAATCCAGTTCCATCTGTTCTTCAAGTGAAAGCGAATTCTTACCACCAATCTGCCAATAACACGAAAGTCCCGGCTTTACAAGCAGACGCTCATCAGGAAGCTGTGCCTGTTCTGATGGTATGAACGGTCTTGGTCCGATAACCGACATCTCACCTTTCAGTATATTGATAATCTGTGGCAGTTCATCAATAGATGTTTTTCTGATGAACGAGCCGATTTTTGTTACTCTCGGATCGTTTGTTATCTTAAAAAGAGGTCCGTCCACTTCGTTGCGTGACATAAGCTCATCTTTGATCTGTTCAGCATTTTTATACATACTTCTGAACTTATACATTCTGAACTTCTTACCATTTTTACCGACTCTGTCCTGTACAAACAAAGGATTGCCCCAATCTGATACAAACACTATAATTGATATTACCAACAGCAGTGGTGAAAGCAATATGAGAGCAAACAAAGAAGCAACAATATCAAAAACACGCTTTATAATATCATATGCCGTTTTTTCTTTATACTTGACTTTTCGCCATTCATGTACCTTAACAGGTTCTTCTACCAAAGTATTCGCCTGAATCATTTTCTCACTCCAATTAACCTATGTATTATAACAAAAAACACTATAATATAACAATATGCAATTATACCATATGCAAACAGTTTTGTCAAGGCATTTGCACAAGGTATATATGTCAGTATATAAAATTAATTGAAGGTTATTTTTGCATTCTTATTATCGAATTCTTCGGGAAAACGTCATTGCAAGGCATTGAGAACTTCATCATTGCATGGTTTGCAGTATCCACCTCATTGCCATACTCATCAAAAATATGCTCTGCTGTGTATTCAACAGGCTTACCCACAGGTGAAAGTATCTCAAGCTTTGCACCCTTGTCGAACTTATTTCTCTGCTGAGCATAAAGCATAGAGTCCTCGCACTTTTCCACAACAGCAACAACGTCATAATCTCTTATATAGCCACTATTTTCATAATACTGGCACTCTTTTGGATGTCCGAAAAGAAATCCGGTACAATAAGCACGGTGACTCACCTTGAACACTTCATCACGAATCCACTGTGGAAGACTATAATTATCGGGATCGCTCTTGTAAATATCCATAGCCTTGCGATAAGCATTTGTCACAACCGACACATAGTAAGCCGACTTTGCCCTGCCTTCGATCTTAAAGCTGTTGACACCTGCTTTTGCAAGCTTGTCGATATGGTCTATCATGCACATATCCTTGGCGTTGAGAATATAGCTTCCCTTTTCGTCCTCAAAAATAGGATAGAACTCGTTTTCACGTTTCTCCTCCATGAGATGATAACCCCAGCGACATGGCTGTGCACACTCTCCCCTGTTCGCATCACGGTTGACAAGATACTGTGAAAGCAGACATCTTCCCGAAAAGCTGACGCACATTGCACCATGCACAAAAGCTTCTATCTCAAGATCATCAGGTGTTTTCGCTCTTATCTCAGCAATTTCTTCAAGTGAAAGCTCTCTCGCAAGCACTACTCTCTTGGCACCCATGTTATAAAACTCGTTTGCTGTGACATAGTTTACTATGCCTGCCTGAGTAGAAATGTGAATCTCCATATCAGGAGCGTATTTTTTCACAAGCGAAAACAATCCGATGTCGTTGACTATCAGAGCATCAACACCTGCATCAACAGCATCTCTGACAAAGCCCTCAAAGTATGGTATCTCATTATTTCTCGGAAGCGTATTGCAGGTCAGGTATACCTTTTTCCCTCTGCTGTGCACTTCATCACAAGCAGTCTTGAGTGTCTGAGCAGTAAAATTCGGTGATGCTGCTCTCATTCCGAACATCTGACCTCCGAGATAAACAGCGTCGGCACCGAAATCAAGTGCTGAATGAAGCCTTTCCATATCCCCTGCAGGAGAAAGCACCTCCAGCAAATTATTCTTTTTCATAAATCCTCCGTAAATATTACAGTGGCACTGAAAAATCAGTGCCACATTTTTTGTTTACTTTTTCAGTCCTGCTTTTATCAGGTTTTCTTCATGCTCATCAAGAGTTTTTGCAAAGAACGACTCTCCTGTTTTAAGATTGTTACAGAAATAATAGTAATCAGTATTCTCAGGGTCAAGCACTGCGTTTATAGCATCAAGACCCGGGTTACAGATTGGTCCTGCAGGAAGTCCACGAGAGTTATAAGTGTCATAACCCTCAGTGTAATGCTCAAGCTCTGCCTTTGTATCAGCCTCAGTTTTAATAACCTTGTCGATATACTTTGCTGTTGCGTCCGACTGGAATGACGGGAATGTATCCTGATCGTTCCATCTGTTAAGGAAAACAGACGCTACCTTTGGCATATCATCAACAGAGTTGGCCTCCCACTGTACCATTGAAGCAAGAGTAATAACCTGGTTCATGGTAAGGTTTCTCTTTTTCATTTTTTCAATCATCTTAGGAGTAAACTTCTGTGAGAAATGATTTCTTACAGTCTTTGTAATATTATAGCCCTTATCTCCGATATAGAACTCATAGGTATCAGGGAAGAAATATCCCTCCATCTGATAGAATGCATCATCGTTATCAGTGATAAGCTTTTCAAAATCATAACCCTGATCCTTATTGAACTCAAACAGGAAGTCATCAGCCTTGCAGACATTTTCCTTTTCAAGCATCTGTGCAACCTCAAGAAGCGTTACTCCTTCTGGGAACGAGATTGTTGTCGTTTCATACGATTCTCTCATCGTACCGAGCATCTGAATTACAGCAGAATAACCCATTGACGGCTGCAATGTTATATCACCGGGATAAATCGTCGGAGGTGCATTCAACTTCAGAGCAAGTCTGAAAAGCAGTTTATTTTCGATTATAAGATTCTCCTCAAGCAGATCTGCAATATCAGCACTTGTTGAACCCTGTGGAATATTGAACGTAATGTCGTTCTCCGGCTTGTCTATACCAAGATACTCCTTACCAAGTGAGATTCCACTCAAAGCAACTATAAAAGCTACAACAACAACTCCGAATGCGAGAAAAAAACCTCCGAATATCGAATAGTTAAAGCTCTGTTGCTGTTTTTTCTTCTTTTTAGGAGCAGGTCTTTTGTTTTCTGTCGGCATTATGTATGTCTTATTATCGGTCACAGCTTTCTTAGCTTCACCTGTCAAAATGCGTGTTTTATCAGATTCGTCTTTTTTCGCAGATTTCTTTAAAACATCATCAAGCTGACTCTTTGAGATTACCCTTGTTTCCTGTGAAATTTTCTTTTCAGCAGGCTCAGGCATCTTCACCTCAGGAGCTTTTTGCTCAGATTCAAAAACCTTCACCTGTTCCGACGGCTTTTCATCAACAATGTCTACCTTTACGCCTTTCAGATTAAGATCAGGAAATATCCTTTGCTTAGCTGTTTCCTGCACATCACTCTTGCTATCAGCAGTGCTTTTATCCTCAACACGAGGCTTCTTGAAGGATATATCAGAAATTTCAGGCTTTATATCCTTTTTTTCTGTATCACTCATTAAAACTCACTGTCCTTTCTGTTGAACTCTATTATCTCTTTGTCCGTTACTATGCAGTTTACCGTTTGATCATACTCATCTGCAGGTAGCTGATCTTCAATGCAACTGCTATAACAAAGACCTACTTTTTTTCCAGCAAACCTTACAAGGAATCTATCATAAAAGCCTTTCCCGAACCCCAGTCTGTATCCTCTCATATCGTATGCAAGTGCAGGGACAATACAGCAGGAATCGGTATCAAAAAGCTCTGTTTTCTCACATTTATCACAAGGCTCCATTATACCAAATGTACCCTTTTCAAGATCATCAAAAGACTTTATCTCATAAAAGTCCATAATGTTTGTACCCTGTACACATCTTGGTGCAAGAACCCTTTTGTTCATTTCAAAGCATCGCCTGATTATTTCGTATGTACCGATCTCAATAGCCGACGACACATACACAAGCATAGTTTTGCTGTTGACAAAATCATCAAGCTGTAACAGCTTTTCTGTAATACTCATATCAAGCGAAGCTTTATCATCTTTTGTCATGTCAGCCCTGAGCTTTTTATAATAAGCTCTCAGGCTCTTTTTATCGTTTATCAACACTTGAGCGAATTCTCCAAAGCTTTAGCTTTTTCCTCTGAAACAACTGCCTCAACGAGTTTCAATGCAAACTGCAAAGCAACTCCGGCACTTTTGCCGGTAATAAATCTGCCGTCCATTTCAACACTATTGAAAGAAATTTTTGCACCAAGCAGATCCTTTTCAAAACCGGGGAAACAGATTGCATTCTTGTCTTCGAGCAATCTTTTGTGACCAAGTATCATCGGTGCAGCACAAATTGCAGCAACATATTTATCATGCTCAACACAATAGTCTATCGCAGCCTGAACCTCAGGACTGTTCTCAAGGTTCTCAGCACCCGGCATACCTCCCGGAAGTACCACCATTTCAAGATCATTATTCAGCTTTATCTCATTGACCGTCATATCAGCTTTTACAGCTATCCCATGAGTACCCGTAATGATGTCACCGCCGACACCGACAGTTTTCACCTCAACACCCGCACGTCTTAAAACGTCCACAGGAGAAAGAGCCTCCATTTCTTCAAATCCGTCAGCCAGAAAAACATAAACCATAAAAATGTTCCTTTCAGTTTATTTGAATGTTACAGTGTTCTTTTCAAGCAGAAACTCTGGTTGATAAGAAAGCTTCGACCTTCTCAACCCATCCAGTCCCAGATCTTCTTCCCTGTTCACATACTCAAATTCAGTTGCATACGCTTTTAAAAACTCATTGCAAATTGTCGGATATGCACCCTGAATATCACTTCTCGCCTTTTCAATATGCACAACAAAAGTGTCCGAATTGAGCTGTTCACCGACCGAAAACCCGACGATCTCACCATTTTTTCTCAGCACTCCGCCCTTGAGTCCGAGATACTCAAAATTCGCAAAAAAGGTATGAATAACATACTGCTCAACAACTGCAGAATAGTCATCATAGCCGTTGTTTTTATTATAAAACTCTGTCGCAAACTCTATGCAACAGTCATAAAGCTGTGGCGTCAGCTTTTCAATGCTCCAGTTATTTTCCTTGAAACGCTTGATATGATTACGTTTGCCGTGATATTTTTTGCCTTTGAGTGCAATAAGATCCTCAGCCTTGTATATATAATCAAAATAATCCCTGTTTGCACTGACCGTTATCTCATCACCGTAAAAGTCCCGCATCCAATTAAGATGCTCACTGTTCACAGACGATATAACCAGTGGTGAATTTTTGCTTTCAGCATAGTCTTTCAGCTCAGCAAACAGCTTTTTGTATCTTTCAATACCCTCACCATCACACCTTGCACCTGACGGAAAGGTGAAAAATATTTTCCCGTCATCAGCACACGAACAGCTTATATAAAAGCCGTCATGCTGACAAATAAGCGTGTTACCGAGTCTTCTCCATGCAAGATTGTTTGCAAACGAATACTCACACCCACGGAAATCAGATGTTTTAAGACATTTTGTTATCCAGGCCTTATCATCAAGCCGGATTTCTTTGAAATCAAACATAAACCCTCTGCAATTATAAAATACTATCTATAAGCTCTCTTAACTTTTCATTTATCTCATCAATCGACAATGGATTTTCACCGTCACTGCAGTTGATGACTTTCCAGCCCTGCTTTTTTGCAGTGTACAAAGCCGTTGTGCGACAGCTTTTAAGGAACTCTACATTACATTCGTGTATATCCTTTTTTGATTCATCGCCATCATATCTTCCCGACATGAGCTTCTGCGAAATTTCCACAGGCATATCAAGAAATATGACCATATCAGGCTCAGGCAAATCAAGCTTGCCATATTCATACTCACTCAGCCAGTCAAGATACTCGTCCCACTTGCTTTCATCAAGCTTAACCATCTGATAAATAGCATTTGACGTAACATATCGTGCTGCGAGTATAAACGCACCGTTTTTGTAATCATTCTCCCAGAATTTTTTATAGCTTGCATATCTGTCAACAGCATAGAAGCTTGATGCAGCGTATGCGTTCACAGCTCCGGCAGTTTTTGAAAACTCTCCGTTAAGATACATTTTCACCAACGCTGATGATGGCTGGTCATAATCAGGAAAGCTTATAGCTTTTAGGTTAACACCATTTGCAGTCAAATATTCACTCAGCTTTTCAAACTGTGTGGATTTTCCGCTTCCGTCAAGCCCCTCAAGCACTACAAGCTTAGCTTTTTTCTCCATTTTCATGACCACCTTTCAAATCGAAGTCTATTCACCTGCTTTAAGCAATTTATAGCTTTGAACGACTTCTTTAAACTTTCCACAGGTCATTTTACCCTCACCGCATTTACCGTTTCTCACGCATGAAGGACCTGCGTTCTTGAACAAAGTCGGAGCGACCTGACTGCAAAGTCTGAGCATTTCATCAGCAACAGCCTTTATTTCCCATTGTGCTCTGTTGCAGCATCTCAGACCGAAAAAGTTCATAAGACTTCTTGCATTCATAGTAACAACTATCTTTGTTTCGCAGGCATTTGGCAAAACGAATCTTGCGTCCTCAAAAGCCTTTTTCTTTGCCTTATAAACAGCGTCCTTCTCACTCATACCGGCATCAAGGAATGTCTGAGTATGCTTTTCTATAAGCACCTCAGCAAGCTTGTGATAGCCTTCTTCTATAACTTTCATCTGTGAAAGGAACTCGTCCTTTGCCTCAGGAATCTTTTCAATCTCAGGTGGTACTATGTATTCAAAGCCGTCCTCATTGACATATCTCTGACTTTTCTGAGAATATGACGCTATCCTGTGTCGCACAAGCTGATGTGAGCAGGCTCTCGATATACCCTCAACACCGAAAGTAAAGCTTATATGCTCAATCGGGCTTTCGTGTCCCATATCAGTGAGCATCTCAAGAAAGCTCTCCACCTTTTCAGGTGTAAGACCGTTCATAAGCGTGTTTATATCCGAAGCCGAATAGCAAAGTTTTGCAGCTGCGGCAATAACCTTTTCAGGCTCAGGAGTATGTGCGATAAGAGTAACCTTCATATATCTCAAATCCTTTCCGAATCAAAATACCTATTCCAATTATTATAACATTTTTCCTGTTATTCGTCAACATCACGAACCCATGCCACTATAAGTTTCAATCAGTTGCTTAGCATTTTCAAGCATAAGCTCACTGACATTATCTCCACCCATAATTCGTGCAATTTCGTACTTACGCTCGTCAAAATCAAGAGCCTTGACAGAGGTTGATGTTCTTTCACCGACAATATTCTTTTCAATAAGCAGGTGATTATCAGCCATAACAGCAATCTGCGATAAGTGAGTAACACATAACACCTGTCTGATAGCGGCAATTTGCTTGAGCTTCATACCGATTTTCTGTGCAGCCTTTCCACTTACACCTGTATCTATCTCATCAAAAATCAAAGTTCCGATACTATCCTTGTCAGCGATAACATTTTTGAGTGCAAGCATTATTCTCGAAAGCTCACCACCTGATGCAATCTTCGCAATAGGCTTAGGTTCCTCACCAATGTTTGCAGATATGAGAAATTCGATATTGTCCATGCCATTCACCGTAAGTTTCCCTGAATTCTGCTGAACAGCCAGCTTAACTTTAGGCATATTGAGAAACTCCAGCTCCTCAGTCACACGGCTGATAAACCGCTCTCCTGCTTTTCGTCTGTAATCAGACAGGATTTTTGCCTTTCTGGAAACAACGGTCAAAAGCTCCGACTGCTGTTTATTAAGCTCTGACAAACTCTCCTCACTGCCTGAAAGCAATTCAAGCTCTGCCTTTGACTTTTCAAGCGTTTCCATAACGTCCTTGAGATCAGGACCATATTTTTTCTTGATTCTTCTCAGATCATCATTTCGCTGATTCAAAAAATCATATCTCTTAGGATCAACGTCCAGCTTGTCCATGAGTACCGAAAGCTCACCTGCAATATCCGAAAGCTCGATTCCTGCCGAAACAAGTCTGCTGTATAACGGTTCAAGCTTGTCGTATATGTCCGTGTAGTCACCAAGTGTCTTTTCTGCCTGTTTTGCAAGATCAACAGCTCCCGACGTATCATCGTCACCATTAAGCATGCTCACTGTCGTGAATATTGCCTCGGAAATAACCACTGCATTTTTAGAAACGGCAAGCTCCTGAGCGATTTCCTCGTCCTCATTTTCTTTTATGTTAAGCTTTTCAATCTCGTCTATTATCTCGCTGAGCTGATTGATTTGAAAAGTCCTCTGCCCGGCGTCAATTTTTATTTTATTTATCTTTCGGGCAAGTGCCTGAAGCTCTCTGAACGATTTCTGATAATCCGCAATATACTCACCTGCGTCTGCAAAACTGTCAAGAATATGTATGTGCTTTTCAGGTGACATTAAAATCTGATTATCATGCTGTCCGTGAATGTTCACAAGTGTTTCACCCAGCTCCCTCAGAACAGCAACGTTAACGCTTCTTGAATTTACTCTTGCAACGCTTCCACCGTCCGAGCGTATCTCTCTTGAGAGAAAAAGAGAATCTTCCTCACAGCTTATCCCAAGCTCATCAAGCTTATCGAGAGTATTCTTGTCAAGATTCGTAAATTCGGCTGAAATAATAGCCTTTTCAGTTCCGGTACGGACAATATCCTTTGTTACTCTCTGTCCGAGAATAGCGTTTATGCCGTTGATAAGAATAGACTTTCCCGCACCCGTTTCACCGGTAAAAACATTGAGCTTGTCAGTAAACTCTATTGATGCTTTTTCTATTACAGCCAGATTTTCAATATAAAGTTCTTTCAGCATAAATATCTTTCCAATCCCCTAAGAAAACTTTTATCTTGCTTTTAAAATAGCACTCAGCTCTTTCACAAGCCTTGACGCATCACGTTCAGTACGCATAAGAATAAATATCGTATCATCGCCTGCAATCGTTCCGACAGAGTTATCTATCGTTGCACTGTCAAGCTTTGCACAAACCGCCTGAGCCATACCGGTGTTGCACTTGACAACGACCGTATTAAGTGCAAAATCCACCTCTTTGACAGCGTCCGAAAGAATGGTATAAATCACACTTCCGTGATTATCAAGAGCGTCTTTCTTGAACGACGGTATACTGTATTTGTAGTCACCCGAGGCTGTAAGCGTTTTAATAAGAGCAAGCTCTTTTATATCTCTCGAAACGGTTGCCTGAGTTACAACACAGCCATGCTTCTTTAATGCTTTCTGCAGGTTTTCCTGAGTGTCTATGTTATTCTCTGATATTATCTTTAAAATAAGCTGATGTCTGTGTGATTTCATATCTGATATTCCTTCCGATTACTGTTCCTTATCTTCCGAATACTCTTTAAGAGGCTGCATAAGCTTTCCGTTGAGTGACGCAAAGAAGCTGCCTCCCGCAATTTCAATAACGTCAATATAATACTCACTTTTTGATACCTTCACACTATCGTCATTCGTCAGCTTGCAGACAATATTCCCATCAACGTTGACATAAGTGCGACCGTTATTATTGCATCTGCTTTTAATTATTATCTCGCTATCTGCCGACAGCAGAACCGTCCTCGCAAAGAGCGTGTGAGCACATATCTGAGTGTACTCAATACATTCAAGCTCAGGTTCGATGATAGGACCACCTGCTGACATTGAATATGCCGTTGAACCTGTAGGAGTTGAGAATATAACTCCGTCTGCCCTCAGGAAAGAGATGGTCTTATCGTTTTTGCACACCTCAAAATCAGCGATCTTGCAATCGTCACATTTTGAGATAACAACATCATTGAGTGCATTAAACTGCATAGGTTCATCACCATCCGACTCAATGCATACAGAAAGCATCATACGTCTGCTTATAGTATATTCACCCTTGCAAAGCTTTTCGAGCAAATCAATCTGATCATGTTCAAGCGAAGTCATAAATCCGAGTCTGCCACAGTTTATACCGAGAATAGGCTTTTTCAATGTTGACGCAAACTTTGCACACTTGAGTATAGTACCGTCACCACCGATAACAACTATCACATCGCATCTGCTCACGCACTTAGTTTCATCTGAAAAATCAAGGAAATCAAGATGTGCAAAATTATTCTTATATTTTTCATCAATCAAAAGCTCTGCACCGCATTTATTCAGCACATTGCAGGCTTTTTCAGTATATTCCTTACAATTTTGTTTATCAAGATTCGGGAAAATATAGATTTTCACAGTCCTGCTCCTTTCAGCAATTTTTCAGCCTTTATATACTCTGTCAAACGTCGTGTTGACGAATCCTTTTAAGTCAATAAACTTACTTTTCGCACCGGTTGATGACTTTTTCAGATGCACGAGATATTCAATATTGCCGTCACCACCGGTTATCGCAGACGGTGCAAGGTCAACAACGGCAAGCCCACAGCTTTCAAAAAACTCAGAAAGCTCAGTCAGCACCCTTAAATGATCCTTTTTGTCCTTGACAATGCCTTTTTTGTTCAAAGCTTTTTTACCGGCCTCAAACTGAGGCTTTATAAGCATGACTATCTCTCCGTCATCGGCAAGACAGTTTATCAGTGTCGGTATAACAAGCCTGAGCGATATAAAAGACAAGTCCCCGCACATAAACTCCACAGAGCCTTCAAAAAAATCAGGTGTCAGATCCCTGACATTTGTACCCTCACAGTTTTTTACCCTCTCGTCACAGGCAAGCTCCTTAGCCAGCTGATCGTGACCGACATCAACAGCATAGACTATGCTTGCACCGTTTTCAAGTAAAACCTGAGTAAACCCACCTGTTGAAGCACCTATATCTGCACAGCATTTGCCCTTTACATCAATCGAAAAGCTCTCAAAAGCACCCTTGAGCTTCAAAGCTCCCCTGCCGACATACCGACTTGCTTCATCAGCTGTAACGACCACCTTGCAGTCGTCCTCAACAAGTAATGATGGCTTTTTTGCTGTCATTCCATCAACAGTAACACTGCCGTTTTGTATAAGCTCCTTAGCCTTAGCCCTGCTTTTCACGAGTGATTCTTCAACCAGAAAAACATCAAGTCTTCTACTCATATTTCAAAAAATCCTTAATCTGGTCTGCCATTTTCTGAGCCGACAGTCCAAGCTCATCAAGCAGGTCATTAGCGTTACCGTGCTTGACAAAATTATCTATCGCAACAGGTGCAATATTACTGCATACTGCTGCATATTTTTCCGAAATAGAGCCATGATAATACGACTCCTCGAAGAAAAATACAAGCTTATAGCTTGAAATTATATCAATAATCTCATCTTCCATAGGAAAGATCTTCACAAGTTTAAGCGTGTCACATTCAATCTGATTGTTTTTCAGTATCTCGCACGCACCAAGCACATTATTATAAAGTCTGCCGTATGTTACAATAAGCACACCGTTTCCGTTGTCGTTATACTCATAAAATGTGTTTACCTGCGATTTATCATATTTGGATTTATCGTTGCCCCTCGGATAACGCACAGCTACAATACCACTGTCCTCATTGACTGCCTTGTTAAGACAAAGTCTTAACTCCTCATAGCAGGACGGTGAATATATAGTCGTGTTCGGTATTGATGTAAGAAACGGAACATCAAAAATACCCTGATGCGTTTCACCGTCATCACCGACAATTCCTGCTCTGTCAACACCGATAACCGCATGAGTATTGCATATCGCAAGATCGTGAATAAGCTCGTCATAGCCTCTTTGCAGAAACGATGAATACACAGCAAATACCGGTATCATTCCCATTGATGCAAGTCCACCACAGAACGTTACAGCATGACCCTCTGCAATACCGACATCAAAGAATCGTTTCGGGTATGCCTTTGAAAAATGCTGTAAGCCCGTACCATACTTCATAGCAGCAGTTATGGCACAAATATTCTTGTTTTCCTCACCAAGCTTAGTAAGCTCCTTACCGAACACGGAAGAAAAGCTATCTGATGTCACAACATCAGGATTTCCCGTAGCAATCTCAAATGAACCGACACCGTGATACTCTCCGGGATTGTTTTCAGCAGGAGCATAACCCTTGCCTTTGACAGTGTTGACGTGTACAAGCACAGGTCGGTGAAGTGCCTTTGCAACCGCAAGACCGTGTTCAAGCTCCTGAAGATTATGACCGTCAAGTGGTCCGATATATTCAAGTCCAAGGTCCTCGAACATCGTACTGTGCAAAAGTGCGTTTTTGACAGCGTTCTTTGAACCCTTTATAGCTTTTTTCAGCGGTTTTCCAAGCAACGGAGTTTTGTCAAGAGTCCTCTCAACGACATTTTTAGTCTTGTGATAACGCTCAGTAGTTCTGATGCTTGAAAGATATTTTGCAACGCTGCCCACATTTTTGGAAATGGACATCTCGTTGTGATTAAGTATGATAACAAGATTAGTATCACTTTTACCTGCATTGTTCAGACCTTCATAGACAAGTCCACCCGTGAATGCACCGTCACCGAGTATCGCAACGGCGGAGTGATTATCCCCATGAATTTTCATTGCAGTAGCAATACCGAGTGCAGCCGAAACGGAATTAGAGCTATGCCCGCTTATAAAAGCGTCATGCACCGATTCATCAGGACGACAAAATCCTGAAATACCGTTTTCCTTTCTGAGCCGGTCAAATTTATCTGCCCTGCCTGTAAGTATCTTGTGTGTATACGATTGATGTCCTACGTCCCAGACAATCTTATCAGCAGGCGAGTCAAAAACCCTGTGAACTGCCAGAGAAAGCTCCACTACTCCAAGATTGGACGCAAGATGACCACCATTCTTTGAAACCGTATCTATCAGCTTTTGGCGAATATCACGGCAAAGAGCTTCGCACTGACTGTAGTTCAACTTTTTCAAATCGTCAGGCAGATTCATTTTTTCAAGATATGCTAAACTATTTTTTGGCATAAACCCCTCCGATTTAACTTCTGCGTTCAAGCAGATTTTTTGTAAGGTCAACCAAAAAACCGTTGTCCTCAAAATTTTCAAGATGCTCAAGAGCCTCGTCGGTAAGCCTTTCAGCGATAGCCTTAGACTCCTCAAGTCCGAGCAGCGAAACATAAGTACACTTGTTCTGCTCATTGTCACTGCCGATAGGTTTTCCAAGCTCCTCAAAGCTTCCCGTAACGTCAAGAATATCATCAACGATCTGAAAAGCCCTGCCCAAAGCACTCGCATAATCAGCAGCAAACGGAATCTTTTCAAAATCGCCACCGAGTATAACACCCATAACGCAGGCAGCCTCAATCAAAGCACCTGTCTTGTGACCTTGCAATACATCAAGCGTATCAATTGAAATATCCTTGCCCTCAGATTCAAGGTCAATAACCTGTCCACCGATCATGCCGTCAGTTCCGACAGCATGGGAAAGCACTGATATAAGCATTACCGCCTTGTCAGCAGAGATACGCTGTTGCATCGCAGCATTAGCAATTACCTCAAATGCAAGTGTGTTGAGTGCATCACCTGCAAGGAGTGCGATATCTTCAGAAAAAGCCTTGTGACATGATGGTATACCACGTCTGTAATCGTCATTGTCCATGCAAGGCAGATCATCATGTACCAGTGAAAACGTGTGTATCATTTCGATAGTGCAGGCGATGTCCAGATATTTGGACACATCTCCTCCGCACATACGACAAAATTCCAGCATAAGCACCGGTCTCAGACGCTTTCCACCAGCCATGAGTGAATATTCCATAGCCTCAAGTATAACACGCTGAAGCCTGTTTTTATCTTTAGTAAAATCAAGTAGCTGCTCCTCAATTTTCTCACAATATGTTTTGAGAATAAGCTTATTCTGTTCAGTCATTAAAGACCATTCCTTTCATCAATACGGCATATTATTCAGACTTTTCCCCTGCCGAAAGGGTTTTCACCTGAAGCTTCGCACCTTCAAGAGCCTTTTTACATTCAACCGAAAGCTCCATACCTTCTTTATACAAGTCAAGGGCCTCATCAAGCGAAAGCTTATCGCCATCCATAGCTCTTACTATTTCATCAAGTCTTTTCATTGAATCTTCAAAAGTCATAACATTATCCTTTATATTACATAATTTTTGCACTGCGAACAGTGTCCTTGAATTTTATATCAACAAGCTCACCCTGTTCAAGCTCCTCACCCGAATAGACGACCTTGTTTTCTTTCATAGTTATAGTATATCCTCTGTCGAGAACGTTAAGAGGACTCAGAGCACAGAGTTGAGCATGATACCTCTCAAGCTTGTTTTCACTCATGCTGATTTTTCTGTTCATAAGAATCCCAAGCTTTTCCGAGAGTCTTAAAAGCTCTGCACTGTTGTTCTCCAGACGCTTTTCAGGAGAGCAAAGTCTTAGCCTGTGCAAAGCCTGCTGTAATGACGTCTCACGTTTTGAAACATATCTTAAAAAGCTGTCACTCAATCTTTTTGCCATAAAGTCAACCGTACCAAGCATTTCTGACATCTTCGGAGTTGCAAGCTCAGCAGCAGCCGACGGAGTTGGTGCCCTCAGATCTGAGGCATAGTCAACGAGTGTTGTGTCCGTTTCGTGACCAACAGCAGTAATTATCGGTGTTACACACTGATAAACAGCCATTGTGACCATTTCGGTATTGAACGGCATCAGATCCTCAACCGAGCCTCCACCTCGTGCAAGAATTATAGTATCAGCACCCGATTTGTCAGCCTTCTGCAATGCACTGCTGATAGAAACAGGTGCAAGCTCACCCTGAACCTGTGCAGCGTATATCTCCACATGACAAATCGGGAATCTTCGTTCAAGAATATTGAGAATATCCTGTAAAGCAGCACCCGTCAGAGATGTAACAACTGCAATTTTCTTTGGAATAAGTGGTATCGGCTTTTTCTTATCAGAATCAAAAATTCCAAGCTTTGCAAGCTTTTCTTTGAGCTGTTCCAGGCCTGTGTGCAAAGCTCCGGCACCGACAGGCTGAATATCCGAAACTATTATCTGATAAGCACCGTCACGCTCATAAACATCAATATTACCTACCACAAGAACGCTCATACCATTTTCAGGATGAAACCTCAGTCGCTGAACGTTATTTGAAAACATTACTGCCTTCAAAGCTCCGCCCTCATCCTTGAGCGTAAAATAAGCATGACCTGATTTATAATGCAAAGTGAAATTCGAGATCTCGCCCTTAACAGCAATACCTTTCAACTTCAGGTCAGACTGTATCTTGAATTTTATATACTTATTAAGCTGTGAAACCGAAAGTATTGAACCCAATTATATCAAACTCCTTTTCAATCCACAGTAAATTGCTGTACCCACAGCATTGTCACAAGAAAACTCAGGCTTTGCAAAAAAAGCTCCGAACTGCCTTGAAAGCTCATCTCTGATAAGACTGTTTGACATAACTCCACCAACACAAATAAGTGGCATCTGTCCGTATTTTTCAAAAGCAGATTCTATCATTTTCTTAAAAGTGTCACAAAGATAGCACAGACAGAATCTTGCTATATCCTCACTGCTTTCATGCTCGTCAAACATCTTACGGCATAGATTTTCAACTCCCGAAAGACAACAATTCCCTTCCTTGATAACAGGTCTTGTCTTAAAGCTGCGCTTAGTTTTCATAGCAAGCCTTTCAAGCTCTTTTCCGCATGGGAAATCCAATCCCAGCATAACACCTGTCCTGTCAACAGCTTGCCCTGCCTTGAGATCAAGCGATGATGCAATTTCAGTAACATCAATCACACTGTCCTCATTAGGAGTGCATAAAAGCAGATCTGTCGTTCCACCACTTGCATGAAAAGCCAGAAACGGTTTGTCGCTTCTGAGCAGATCAAACCTGTCGCACGAGTAAATACCTGCAAGAATATGTCCGACCTGATGAGATGTTCTCTCAGGCGTGATACCGATTATCGTACCCAGCGATGATGCAAAACCATCACCGACCGTAAAACACGGCATATAAGAACCTTCGACAAGTCTTGGTGCAAACGATACTCCGATTCCGTCTATACTAATGCCCTCACAGCTTTCAAAAAGCTTTTGCAACACCTGTGGTAACTGAATCGTGTGATGAAAAACAGCGTCCGACTGTCTTATACCCTTTTCGCCCTTTTTAACGGGCAAAAGCTTTTTCTGCTGACTGACCTGCATAGTTTCGGTATCAAGCAAAGCCACGGAAGTAGTATAATTGCTTGTATCTATGCCAAGTATTTTACTCATTGTTTTCAGGAGCTTCTTCGCTTCTTGAATATGAACCGAGAACGCCATTAACGAATGAAATATCAGCTTCCTGAGCGTACTTTTTCGCAAGTGCAACAGCCTCACTGATAGCAACGTTTATCGGTACCTTATCATCATAATTTGCTTCATATATAGCAAGCCTCAGAATTGCGAGATTGATTTTAGGTATTCTTTCAACAGCTCTCTTATTGCTGTATTTTGAGATAATACCATCCAGCTCTTCAGTCTTGTCAATGATACCATTCACAAGAGTCTTGACCTCGTCATTTACTACAACCTCTTCTGATTCGAGTGCAGTTTCAAAAATTTCGTCCAGGGAATCATCTCTGAAAAGCTTTTCAAAAGTGAGTATCAATGCACTTTCACGCACATCTCTTCTCTTAACCGCCATTATAAAAACACGTCCTTTCAAGCACTGTGCATTAACACGATGTTTTGCGTTATTCTTCTGCAAAGTTCACAGAACGAACCGTAACATTCACCTTAGCAACGGTCAATCCGAGCATACTCTGAACCGCACTCTTGATTTTGTCCTGAACCTTTTCGGAAACAAATACAGCCTTTGTGCCGTTTTCAAGTACGATACCAACTGAAACTGACAAAACATCATCAACAGTTTCAACGCTTATATCACCGTTGCTTTTTTCGTTGAATATAAACTGCTTAAAGGTTTGTGGTGCACGAGCAATACCATGAACGCCCTCAATTTCCTTGACAGCATTGGTTACAACTCCTGCAATAACGTCCTCACTTACATTAAGGCTCTTGGAAAAATTATTTATAATCCTACTCACAAAAATGCCTCCTTAGCTAAAAATATTTAAAGACATACATATATAGTATTATATCACATTTTTCGATTAAGCACAACTGTTTTTTTACACTTTTCACATTTTTTCATTGACAATGCGAGAACATAGTGTACTGTAGGATTACAATAGATGTGTGACAGTTCATAAAAAAAGATAGCGGAAAAGC
>JAUNJM010000004.1 GCA_030533265.1 Ruminococcus sp.
ACGTGATTTGTTTGATACAAAGCTTATGGGTATTCTGACTCCTATGCCAAGAGAAGTTGTTGCTGAGTTCAATAAGCGTTATGCAGTAAATCCAAAGGAAGCTACCGATTGGTATTCTGACTTCAGCAAAAATCTGAATTATGTCCGTGCAGGACGAATTGAGAAAGACCTGAAATGGACTTATGACTGCGAGTACGGCAGGCTTGACATTACAATAAATTGCTCCAAGCCCGAAAAAGACCCCCGTGACATTGCTGCGGCAAAAACACAGAAAGTGTCAGCTTATCCTGAATGTCAGCTCTGTCCCGAAAATGCAGGCTTCGCTGGTCACGCAACACACCCTGCAAGACAAAATCTTCGTCCCGTTCCTTTAACCGTGAACAATGAAAAATGGCAGTTGCAGTATTCGCCTTACGGTTATTACAACGAACATTGTATTGTGTTTAACGAAAAACATATCCCGATGAAAATTGATGATGAGGTGTTTGAAAAGCTGTTTGATATTGTGGATTATCTTCCGCACTATTTTGTAGGCTCGAATGCGGATTTGCCGATTGTCGGCGGATCTATACTCAGTCATGAACATTTTCAGGGCGGAAATTACACCTTTGCAATGGCAAAAGCACCCATTGAAACCGAGTTTGAAATAAAGGCTTACCCAGCTGTAAAAGCAGGGATTGTGAAATGGCCTATGTCGGTTATCCGTGTTGCGTCCGAGGACAGAAAGCAGCTGTCGAAATGCTGTGCTGATATTCTTGCCAAATGGAGAGGGTACTCCGATGAAGGCGTGTTCATCTTTGCTGAAACAGATGGAGAACCGCACAACACAATTACTCCTATTGCAAGAAAAAACGGCAATGTTTACGAGTGCGACCTCGTACTCAGAAACAATATCACGACAAAGGAACGTCCTCTTGGCGTATATCATCCAAATCCGTCGCTTCATCATATCAAGAAAGAAAACATCGGTCTGATTGAGGTTATGGGACTTGCTGTGCTTCCTGCAAGACTTGCAAAGGAAATAAATATGCTTGAAACAGCAATGCTAAACGGAGAAAATCTTAATGCATATCCTGAACTTATACAGCATGCGCAGTGGGCAGAAGATATTTTGAAACGTCATCCTGATTTTAATAAAGACAATGCAAAATCGATTATCGAAGATGAAATCGGAAAGGCATTTCTTGAAGTGCTTGAAGATGCAGGTGTGTTCAAAAGGAATGAGAACGGACAAAAAGCATTTAAGGAATTTATTACAAGCATCAATGAATAAAACAAGAGCAGTACCGCAATTAAGCGATACTGCTCTGTCTGTTTATACATTAGCCACCGTTTAGTCAATAACCATTAGTATTTTGGAATACTTCTGTATGGTCATCATCCTAATGCCCCATTTTTATTTTATATTTATTTTTTCTTTGTTACTACAAATGCAAGTCCTGCAAGTGCTACAATTGTTAGAGTGAGTCCCTTTGCACCTGTTTCAGGGCTGTTGCCACCATTGTTAGTTGTACTGTTTACAACTGTTGTAACAGGCTTTTTGTTTGTTACCGGCTTTGTTGTTTCCGCAGGTTTAGACTCTGGTTTATCATCTTTTGATACGACAGATTCAATGGGTGATTCAGGGTCAGCCTTTGGATCTTCAAGCTCCATTTCTCCAAAATAATAATTAAACAATTCGTCACCAAGTACATTCTTCATATTTCTGAGAAACCCTGTAACATCAGCAGATTCAATATATGCAACAGCGTCATCTGCATTTGTCAAAGAATACACATTCTCAGTAGGAAGGATTATATCTGCAGGCTCAACCTTTTCACCTGTTATTGTCACAGACTTTGTTACAATATCATTTTCTGTAATCACAAACTTAATGTCGATATTATTCTCATCACCGTTAGATTCAAAAAGCTCAGAATATCGATCTACCTCTCCGTATTCATCAATTTCTTCTGTAACAGTAGTATGCTTACCACTCAAATCCGGACGAGAAATATTTACATTTTCCCAAGTTGTTTTTGTTTCTGAAGAATAATTACCATCTTCAAAATATTCTGTCTTTTCTACAATAGAACCGTTAATTATATCGCCGTCAATAATTGCATAACCATTAGTAGTACTCTTCATATAATCAGTGTTAGTGAATGTCTTAAAGCCATAGTAATCTCCATCAGAAATCATGATTGACCTTGTTGCAGTTTCCTCGTCATCAAACCCAACACCAACAATATTGCCCTCGTTCATACAAACTGTTAATGTGAATTGTACAGCGAGTTCAGATGGTTGCATATCATTTATTTCTGCAAGTATTTCATCTATAAACTGTATATATTCATTTTCATCAAACCCAAGCTGTGCCACAATATCCTTTAAAAACGCATCAGCTTTAAGCTTATCTGCAATATCATTTATAGCATTTACAACATCTTGTACTGTAATATTGTAAATATTTGAATCAATAACAAAATCACGGTCACCGATTGTCTCTGTTTCGCTCTTTATTTCTACGGGTACAAACTGTCCATCAAGCAAATCAAAGTAGCCCTGCAAATCAGCCATCAATGCTTCTTCATCAATGCTCTCCAGCACCTCTAACCAGCCTTCAATATCAATATCTTCGCCGTAGCTCTCGTCATCGCTACCATCATCGGTTTCGTCATCAATCTCACTGTCTTCTTCATCAGACTCATTATCGTCACCGTATAAAGAGTCAAGATATTCTTTATAATCCATATCTTTACCAGGTGATAACATCATACTTAACAACATAGAAAACATAAAGTTGTCATATTCGTCGCCTGAAAAGCATGCACTGTTAAGCTCAGGAATCTTAATATACTGTGTTCCTGTCTGTTCGTCTGTAATTCTGCTTATTGACATTGCGTGTTTACCATCATATTTTACGTCCATATCAACTGCAGCCTTATTATCCTTCTGTGTTACAAGTGCAGAAATATCAAAAGGTTTAGTTTCGTTTCCCTCTTCAGCAAGCTTAATGTTTATGTCAAGGTCATATGCAGAGTCAGAATAATCTCCTAAAACATCTTCAAACATTCCAAAATTTCCACTCATAACATCAAAGAGATCCATATTCAGATAATCATAAGCACTTGCCTTTGTCGCAGAAAAAACGGACACTCCTGAAAAAGCTACAGCAACTGCAACTAATGTTGAGGCTGTTTTGGCAATTATCTTTTTAAACATAATTCACCTCTCCTTTCAAAACAATAATTAAAATACATTATTTGTAATTTAATAATATCATTTAATTATTAAATTAGTGTTACAAAAAAATATTTTATGAATTAATGCAATGCGAATATTATCTGTATATTAAAACTCCTCCGACAACAAATGCCAGAGGAGAAAACAAAAGTTACGCTGCCATTTGAAGGACATCCATATTTTCATTGTCACCAATTTCAACATTATAAACATCCGCATCATAATTAAAATCAAAATCTGCCATATCTTCATCATAATCGTATATTTCTGACGAGGACGTTGCTGTAAGTACGTTATACAAATCCTCTCCTATAACGGTTCTTACCTTTTCAAGGAATTTATCCATATTAGCATTAATTTCTGCTGAAACAGTTTCCATATCTTTTTCATTTTTCATGTCATAAACCTTGCCTGTTGGAAGAGCAACGTCTTTAGCATCTGTCATTTCAATAACCATGCTGAATGTTGCATAATCAACGTCTTGCATTTTGAGGTTTAATGATACATCAGTCTTATCCTTTGTGCTGTTTGACTTGAAAGTAATAACAGGCGAGATTGTAACTCCCAAACCATTATCAATATCCATGCCAAACTCAATAGTACCGTTGAATACATCGTCCTTACATTCGGCGTCTTTCAATTTAAAACTGCAGTTTATTGTTTGATTTTCTAATGCCGAATCATTAATATTGAATTTCAAATCGTATTTGCCGTTAAACTTGCCATCCTTTGCTTTAGCTGAACCGAATATTGAGATTTCATCTTCCTCAATTTTCATCTTAGCATCAATTGCACAAACATCATCTTCATCAATAATACGAATATCCATTATCAGGTTCTCATCATCAATCTTGATACCTGCAAGTTCATCATCATTATAAAATGCTGTAAAAACAAGATTTTCAATCTCATCTGAACTACTGTTGTCATCAGCAATCAACTCGTTCAAACCTGCCTCATAATCATTTACATCAACACCCATTGTATTAAGTTGATCTTTCAGGAATGAATCTTTTTTAGCTTTATCAACGACAGATGATAAAATTGTAATAAGATCATCATTTGTAATTTCATATGTTTTTGCATCAAATTTATACTTGTGTTTGTCAATTTCACCTGTAACCTTTTCAACCTTTTTAGGATCAGGTGTCTTTTCTTTTATAAGATCTATATATTCTCCAATATCCTTAGCCAGCTTTTCGATATCAAGGTTTTCCAGGGCTTTCATGTAATACGGATTAGCCTCCTCCGTATCCATCTCAGGGTCAGCCATATCAACTATTGTATTTTTATTAAACACATCATCCAAAGAAATTTTAAGATAAAAATCTCCAAACTCATGCATATTCCAATATATATTTTTATTTGAATGATCCCAGACAGCGTTACCGGTTATAAGATCATTTGAATCATATTTAAGCGCGATATCTATTCCTGATTTCTTATTTTTATGATTTTCATCAAAAGCAAGGGTTATCGGCTTGATTTCAGTTCCCAAAAGTGCAGTAACACCATCACCAAAGGCAAGTGTCATTTCACCCTTACCACCAAATTCTTTTTCACCGTTCATTGAAGCTTTCATTTCCTCAAGCACTTCTGAAAAGCTATGGATTACATCTTTAAAATCTTTTTTTCTCTTCCTTTTCCTTATCTCCACAACCTGTTCCAAGAATAGAAAAAGTCATAGTTCCTGCCAACAGCAATGCAATTAACGATTTTTTCATAAAAACTCCTCCTTACAATAAAACATATGACAAAAACAAAATTCCTTATCTTTTCACTTTGATTATATCACAGCATTATTACAGTGTCAACTATTTTTTACTGCTTAATCAAACCAACAAAAAGGAGAAAACAGTAACTCTGTTTTCTCCAAAACATTCATATTATTTAATAACCTTGCCCTTTTTACCTGGTCGATTTTTTTCAGGCACAGTTTCAATATGTGGATTATCCTCGAAAAGCACCTCATCTCATTTGTTTTCAGATAATCGAACTCATTATTATCCTCACCCTTGCTGTCATAATAAGGCTGAATAACATACTTTCTTATCACAGGATAGCAATTGAAAGCCGTCAAAAAGCACATAAATGACAATGGCCACAAAAGCAAAACAATCTGCGAAAACGGATATGAAAAAACAAGTATAAGTGCAACAAGTATCCATGCAAGAAGCGTAAATACAGAGTTTTTCAAGCCCAGACTTACCAGAAACAGTGAGTTTTTTAATATCTGTTTCATTTTCAGATTTGTAGATACTATCATAAGATAGATATAAAAATGCATCATAAAGAACACTATCATCAGACTGACTGTGATGACAAGAGGTATGTACATCATTGAATTGTTCTGTGCGAAGCTGTAATAGAACTGAACTGCAATATAAAATGCAACTACTGCAAACAAATCTATCAGGCCCATAATAAAGCCCTGTTTAAAGCACTTTTTGAAGGTGTCAATAAAATCTGCCCACACAAAAGCATTTCTCTCCTGAGAATAGTTTCTTGCAACCTTTGTCATTGCAGCAGTCGCAGGTCCGAATGTGACAATAGGGATACAAAAAACGACATAGATAATATTAAGCTGTAAAAGCTTCCAGAAACGTCGTCCGTAAATTTCAAAAAATTTAAAAATTCCCTTTTTCTCCATTGGAGCTTTTGGTATACCTTTACCGGGTACATCATAATTTCCGAACAAAGACATCTTTAACAATCCTTTCTATCTTATTAAAAATTCCGTATATATATTAGCGTGCATAAGCAATCTATACCTGCTGAAACGGCAACAACTGCTTCAAGCACAAGAAATTTTGTAGCATAAAGCTTCACCGTCGGCAAAAGGCCCTCCGTCTGCTTTTGCGACAACACTCCTGAAAGCAGTATGTTAGAAAGTCCGATAGCTTCTCTGACTCCCAAAAGCAAAGCATAAACCGAAAGCACTGCACATGGCAGAATGATTATCAGACAAATAAGAATCCCACTTTTACCGTTCTGAGTATACACCTGAGCAATAGTTACTCCAAGTCCCATGCATTTTATAACAGGAAGCAATATTTCAACAGGCTGTGCAATTGCTGAAAAACCCAAGACAAATGCAGCACCTAAAAACACTGTAGACCCTGCAAATGATTTCAACAGAACGTGAATAAAATCCTGTTGATTTCTCAATTCGATAAAATTCTCCTGAGCGATAGCAATCTGTTTTAAAAAAGCGTCATTCATAAAGCAATATGAGATTACTCCAAGAAGAACACCAAAAATTGCCGTTCCTGTAAGAAACACAAAAAAGCTGTTTTCGTGAATAAAATCCCTGCTTGTCCTAAATTTCTGCATACTCACCACTCCAAAATAGATATGGTAAATATATATGCACAAGCCTCACAAATAATTACTTTGAAAGCTCGTATGCTCTTTTAGTACAAGCCTTGCAAGCATTATATACAGTTTCCTCAAGATCTCCTGCCCTAAGCTGTTCAAGACCTGCAATAGTAGTACCGCCCTTTGAGGATACCATATTAATAAGCTCATCAATAGTGTTACCGCTGTCGGTTATCATTTTTGCAGAACCGATAAGAGTCTTTGCGAACAATGTCTTTGCAACGTCCTCACTAATATTTTCTGACTTTGCATAATCGATAAAAGCCTTTGCATAAAGATAAATAAATGCAGGTGATGAGCCGTTTATTGCAATAATTTCCTTCATCTTGTCCTTAGAGATAACAGCATATTCGCCACACGAGCCGAATATATCACAAACAAGCCTGAATTCATCATCACTAACGCTGTCAGCCTTTGAAAGAGCCGTTGCACCCTCACCAAGAAGCAGTGGTGTGTTAGGCATAACGAGAACTACCTTTGCATTACTGATAGTCTTTGAAGCGATATATTCATCTGAAATACCTGCACAAATCGAAACAATTACTGTGCTTTCCGTTACAATACCGGCAATCTCATCAAGCACCTCATCGAGCTGCTGAGGCTTTATCGCCAGAAAAACGTACTTTGATTCAGCAACAACATCTGCACAGCTTTTACAAGCGACCGCACCGATTTTTTCTGCTCTTTCAAGCGATGGAGCAAACTTATCGAACGCATAAAGAGAAATATTCTTACCCATAGCAGAGTCTTTAATTCCCTTCATTATGGCATAACCCATATTCCCTGCACCGATAAACCCGACATTTATCATAAAACTCTATCCTTTCAACAAAAAAATACTTGCTTTAATTATACAACAATCTGCACAATAAAGCAAGTATAATTTTATTGTTTTTCAATAAAATCAAGCGGTTCTTCTTTTGAACACTTTTATATATGACTGCTTTGCTATGGGGAGAATAACAACTGACAAAGCAACCTCAATCGGGAACATAATACCGTTTTTGATTATTCTCGGTAACATCCACACCCCAAAAGCAGACCATTCAGACTCAGTCATAAACGGGAAATTCCTGTTCTGATAGCAATAATAAAGAACAATCGAATTAAGTAAAAGCTGACAAATGACAACAACAATCACTCGTGATGCCAAAATACTTGCTATCAGTGATTTGTTGGTGACTTTTCTATAAAGCATAATGCCATAGATAAGACCTGCAATTATTTTTACCACCAGTAAAGCGAAATTATAATCTCTTGCTTTAAAGCCGTCAAGGAAATAACCGATAACATCAACACTGATGTTTCCCAGAATTGAAACCACTGGTCCATAAAGCATTGCAATTATCATTACTCCAAGAAATGCAAAGTTGATTCTCAGGTCAGCTGAGATATTGATTGTCAGGTTTCTCAACACGATAGACAATGCGATAAAAAGACCTGCAACCGTAAGCGTTGTGACTTTTTTCAGTTCTTTTGAGGAATCTGAAAACATAGAAAAAAAGCTCTTCATAAAATAACCTCCTTTTTATTATGCGAGCAATGTGTGCTTGGTGCATAACCGGAGCCATGAAAAGCTTCAAATTACACATTAAGCGGGATGCGAAATCTGCACCGCAAAGGTTTTAACCTTTTTCGTCCTGTTGGCAACTCCCCGTCCCTCAGGCACTTAACGCACAGATCTCTACTCTTTAATATGCAAACTGTCGGAAAAGCTTCCCGACAGTCGTATATTCAATTTTAAATTTTAATTATAATGAAATATCCTCAAGAATATCATAAAGCTTGTCTTCAAAAGGCTTTTTCATTGAAAGTGCTTCCTGAATATCAACATCATAGATATGGTCATCTTTAAGACCAACAATTCTGTTACCAATACCCTTTTCAAGCAATTCAACAGCATGGTAACCCATAGATGTTGCAATAACTCTGTCACGAACAGTAGGATTTCCACCTCTCTGTACATAACCAAGAACAGAAACTCTTACAACAATACCTGTAAGAACTTCAAGCTTTTTAGCAATTTCTTCTGTATTCCCAACACCCTCAGCAACTACGATAATAAAGTGTGTCTTACCACTTTCTGAAGCCTTGCGCATCTTTGCAGCGATATGATTAAGGTCATAATCTCTTTCAACAGTAATACAAGCGTCTGCACCAACAGCAATAGCAACGTTAATTGCAATATAGCCGGCGTTTCTACCCATAACCTCAACCATTGAGCATCTGTCA
The DNA here is from genome assembly GCA_030533265.1 of Ruminococcus sp. Lineage (GTDB taxonomy): Bacteria > Bacillota > Clostridia > Oscillospirales > Ruminococcaceae > FB2012. The sequence continues at coordinate 8,836 of JAUNJM010000004.1, forward strand.
TGTGACTGTGTAGTATCACGGATCTTATCTACCATTTCAGTAGCAGTATTCATAGCTGTATCATAACCGATAGTATATTCAGTACATGGAATATCGTTATCAATAGTTCCAGGAATACCGATACAAGGGATACCTGCTGCTGATAAATCTGCAGCACCTCTGAAAGAACCATCTCCACCGATTACAACAATACCGTCAAGACCAAGTTCATCACACTTCTGCTTACCGAGTGCAACTCCCTCCGGTTTTACAAATTCAGGACATCTTGCTGTATAAAGACAAGTACCACCACGCTGAATAATGCCTGATACAGTTCTTGCTGTCATTTCAATATAATCACCATTAAGAAGTCCGTTGTATCCTCTTCTGATACCAATGACCTCCATACCTTTATTAAGAGCTGCCCTTGTCACTGAACGAACTGCAGCGTTCATTCCCGGAGCATCTCCTCCGCTTGTCAAAACACCAATTCTCTTAGCCATTATCTTTTCCTCCATATATTAAAGCATAAAACAATATTTAATCAACTAAATAATAATATCACAATAAGAATTTATTGTCAAGGATTTAACGAATTTTTCATACACTTTTAAACGTTTTAGTTACTTTTTACTCAACAACAGTATCTGAACCTTCTTCAATATCAACAATTTGCACACTATCCTGAACAATCTCTGAATCATTCAGAGATTCAGCAACTGATTCAGGCTGAGTAGTAGTCGTCATATGAGCGCCTGCTGAAATGGAAACAGTAACAACCTGACCATTTTTAACGTTCACGCTCTCACCCGGTGCAGGAACGGTTGACGCAACATAATTCTTCATAACAGTTGATGATGGAACATTTTCAGTAATATATCTTATTTCCAAAGAATCGAGAATATCCAGATACTCCTTTTTACTATACCCCGAATAGGATGGCACAGGTACATATTCACTTCCCTTGCTGACCTTGAGAACAAGTTCAGTTTTCAGTTTCGGATCATAATCACTTCCTGCAGGAATACTCTGCTCTGTTATAATACCTTTCGGAATCTCATCAGAATAGAAATAATCTGCCCTTATCACAAAATCTTCAGAAAGATTGTTAACAGCAGTATCATATCTCATGTCTATAACATAAGGCATTATAGAACCATAACCATAAGGCGACTCCTGTTTTGCTGTAGTTGTTGTCTGAATAGTCTTTGAAGATTCTTCAAGGCTGCTCTCCTCAACCGAACTTGCATCATCGAGTATAGAACTACTTTTGTCTTCAGGTGGTGAAAGCAATTTATAAACAAGAAAAACTCCTAGCACTATAATAAGCGACAGAATTATTATACCCGTAACAAGTGCTGCTACATTCATCTGTCTATTCTTTTTTTGGTTAACAATTCTCTCATTATTGTTATTTTTCTCAGATCGCTGAATCGGAATAGTCTGAGTTGCACCTTTCTGATGCTCCACCTGTTCCCGTTGCTCAAACAATGCAGACACAAGCTCTGTTATTGTCTGAATACGCTCATTTCCTCTTACACGCATAGTTTTTGCAAGAACCTTTGAAACATGAGCAGGGATTCTTGGATTTACTCTTATTGCATCAGGCATAGTATCATTTTTAGTTCTTGTCTGGGCATCAAGTGGTACAATTCCTGTAAGAATACGGTATGTAACTGCTGCTATAGCATAAACATCAGTCCATGTGCCCTGCCATTCAAGACAGGAATACTGTTCAGGAGCAGTATAACCCGAATAAAACTCTGTTGAAAGACCGGTATTAGCCGTTCTGATAGAGCTTATCGAAAAGCCGGTCAGTTTCAATTCACCGTCAGTAGTGACAATAATATTCTCAGGAGAGATACCTCTGTGGATAACACCTGCATTGTGGATAATGCTGAGCGTTGTAAACAACGGCATAAACAGCTTTTTGACCTGCTCCCAAGTAAGGAAACCCTTGTTTGACTGTAAAAACTTTTTGAGTGAAACTCCCTCAACATAGTCAAGCACAACATAGGTTGTATTATTAGCATAGAAAATATCCTCAGGCGTAACGATATGATCAAGGTTTCTCATTCTTGAAAGCACCTTGTACATATCAATAAACTCAGACATAAAAGTTTTATACTTTGCAAGACAGTCCGAATCAACAATGATATTATTAGTACCTTTTTCTCTTTCGCAAAGAGTATCAGGCATATACTCACGGACAACAACCTTTGCCTTTGCAACGGTATCATAGCATATATAGGAAGCACCCTCACCATTATATGACAGCATTTTTCCGACAATATAACGGTTATCGAGAACAGTTTTGGGAGCAAGATATGACTGAAGGTAAGGAACGTTATCTGTATAGTTGCAATAGTGACATACGCCATTTGCATCCAGCTCGTTCATACAACCCATGCACAAATGCTTATCCAGATCCATGCTCATCCTCCTAACGTGTAATTTTCAATTCATGATAGCAATTTATTTTAGTCAAGTCAAATTCCTGATACAAACTGCATCTTTTCCGAAACAATTTGTATTTCTTATGTAACATTTACATATTTTCAGGGTAAACTAACTCAGATGAATAGTAAAGGAACTTGTCTTCATCATCAAAAACAGCATAAACGATAACCTGCTGTGCATCACCGTTATCGGTTTTATAATAATACTTGTACATATATGAAGTATTATCTTTATTATATGTTATTTTATAAGGATCGCAATCAATTTCTTCCGTTACGGTATTATATTTAGCACCTTTATCGAACTTATCAAGGCTGATGTTCTTATCCTTTTCATAACCTCTGAGGTCATCCTCAACCGTTTTGAAATCGGTATATACAACGTTCTTGATTTTTTCGTTCTTGTCAATATTTATAGTCACAGTCCATTCAGGATAAGTTATATTGTTTATTTCAATCTCATCCTCAGACTCATATATATAATCAAATGAAAGTGCCGTATTCACTCCCCTGAACGCAGACTCGTCCTTAAGGTGAACTTCAATATCCTTTTCAGCAACAGAAACAGATCTGCCAATGTATTCTTTGAATTCCTGTGCTGTTTTATTACCCTTATCACCTGAAATATGTGAAATAAGCACTAAAAGCAATACCAGTATCAGAATCACCAGAACTCCTGCCAGAATCACTTTAATTCTGTTTTCATTCAATTTAATACGCATAAGACCTTTTTTACCATCAACGGTTTTAAGATCAGATTTTCTTTTTTTATTTGCAAATCTTTTAATGTCAAACTTTTTTCTCTTTGGCTCTTTGAGTGCAATTCCGCAATTACGGCAGACTGCATCATTTTCACCAACTGTTTTTCTGCACTTAGGACATTCCATTCCAAGCATCTCCTTAACAACTCAGTTTTCGACATAACTACATAAAATTATACCATACTAAAAAACGAATGTCAAATCTGAAAAGGAATCACGCTTCATGAAAAAGCTATTCAAGTTTTATCTCGGAAGAATCATATCAAGCGGACTGTTTTTAGCAGTTCAGCTATTTATAATAGTCGGGTGTTGCTGTTACCTCTGCCTCCATTGGCATTGGGTAAAAATAATTGCAGATATAATCGCACTCATACTTGCACTCAGAATTGCAGTACAAAAATGCAATATTCCCTGCCGTATCGGCTGGATAATCGGAGTTCTTTTCCTTCCGTTTTTGTTCATACCAATGTATCTGCTGTATGGCAGAGGATCAGCACTAAAAAAAATCAATCACTACCTCAAGGACAATCCAATGCCTTTAAATCGTGCTGATACTGTCGTTGCACCATGTGAAATTCTCAAACAGTTCCATGGGCTGAACAATGTCAGTAGTTTTCCTTTTTATAACGGCAATGCTCAGTATTATGCAACAGGTGAAGACTTTTTTGAAGCAATGAAATATGCTCTTTCCAAAGCTGAAAAGTATATTTTTCTTGAATTTTTCATCATAAACTTCGGTACAATGTGGGAACAGACGCTTGAAATACTTGAAAGTAAAGCAAAACAAGGCGTCAGCATATATATTCTTTATGATGATATGGGCACTATTGCCCTGCTGCCACCTGATTTTTGCAAGCAGATGAAAGACAAAGGAATAAACGCCAAGATTTTCAATTTCTTTGACGGCAGAATAACTGCGGGTATCAACTACCGTGATCATCGTAAGATAGTCGTAGTTGATGGTAAAATCGCTCTTACCGGTGGTGCAAACATCGCAGACGAATATATAAATCTGATCTCTCCATACGGTTACTGGAAAGACTCCGCAATAAAGCTCACAGGTAACAGCGTAAACACGTTTTCGGCAATGTTTATACAGATGTGGAACATGAGCGGTCACAAGCTTGAATACTCCGACTTTTTGCAATACACCGAAAGTTCAGACCGCTACGATTCAATCGTTCTGCCATTCGGTGACTATCCAATGTGCAAGCTGGGATTCACCGAAAGAGCCTTTTTGAACATGATAAACAATGCCAAACGTGAAGTATACATCACAACCCCCTATCTTGTTCTTGACAGCAAACTTTTGTCAGCTCTATGCCTTGCAAAAGAAAACGGAATCACAGTGAGAATTTTTACTCCTGAAATTCCCGATAAAAAATACGTTCACATTGTCACAAGGGCTAACTACCCCACACTTCTCAGAGGTGGTGTCGAGATATACGAATACTCAGGCTTCATTCACTCAAAGTCGATACTCTGTGACGATGAGCTTGCTTATGTCGGTTCTGCAAATCTCGATTACAGAAGTCTTTATATCCACTTTGAAAGTGGTGTGTTGATGTATAAAACCGATTCAGTAGCGCAGCTTTCCAAAGATTTCAGAAATCTTTTTCAAGTCAGCAAAAAAATCAGCCCTAATGACCCGAAAATCATTAAGGCTGATAAAAATATTTTTTACAGATTTCTAAGAATTTTCTCAGGGCTTCTTTAAAGCGTCATCTGGTCGGGATCAGGAATATCCTTTGCAAAACATCCTGCAACAGGTATTGATTTGCTACGATATTTGCTAAGGCTCTCAGCCGTCTGCTCGTCAACTACAAAAGCCTTTTCGACTGTTGACTTTGCCTTGAGCGTCATAACCTGAACACCAATAGTATCTCTTGTAGCCTTTGGCATAAGCAGTGCCGTATCAAAAATCATAGCCCTGCCGTTTGTTGTTCTCAGCATTATAAGAGCGTTTTCTTCAATGCTGAAAACTGCAATAAGCTTTGATTTTGCCGAATAAGCATTTGAAAGCTTTTTCCGGTTGGTCTTTGTTTCATAAGCCTTCAAAGGTACTTTTGCGACCTTGCCGTTTTCATATACAAATATGATATATCCCGAATAATCAAGCGTTGTCACAAGTGATGATACGTTCTCACCGTCCTCAAACGAAAGCTTTACAGGAACATAATCGCCCAGATCACTTGCCTTTGTGTTCTCAAACTGCGATGTCTTTGCCTTATATACCGTAGCCTTGTCTGTAAAGAACAATAGCTCCGTCCTGTTTGTAGCATCAGTTTCCATTGAGATAAAGTCGCCCTCTTTGAGCTTTTGTTCACTTGCCATTCTAAGCGACTGCGGAATTATCTTCTTAAAATAACCACTGTCAGACAAGAACAGTCTGCACTGATAATCAGGGACCTCCTCTGTCTCCTCAACTTCTTCAATATCCGTTTTATAGAAGAACTGTGTCTTTCTCGGCTGACCATATTTTTTGATAACATCTTTAAGCTCACCGATGATTATATTTTTTATCTTTCGGTTGCTGTCGAGAGTGTCCATAAGTTCAGCGATTTCTTTTTCAAGATCTTCAGTTTCGGCAATTCGGTTAAGAATATATTCCCTGTTGAGGTGACGGAGCTTTATCTCTGCAACATATTCAGCCTGCACCTCATCAATACCAAATCCTATCATAAGATTTGGTATAACCTCGGACTCCTCCTCTGTTTCACGGACAATTCTTATAGCCTTGTCTATATCAAGCAGAATTTTCCCCAAACCTTTGAGCAAATGAAGTTTTGCTTTTTTCTTATCAAGGTCAAAAACAATTCGTCTTTTAACGCAATCCATACGGAAAGTAGTCCATTCCCGCAGAATATCATAAACACCCATAACCTTCGGATAGCCATGAACAAGAATATTGAAATTGCAGGAATAGTTATCCTGCAACGGAGTAAGCTTATACAGCTTTTGCATAAGCTTGTCAGGGTCAACTCCCCTTTTCAGATCAATAGCAACAGTAAGGCCTGTTTTGTCCGTTTCATCACGAATATACTGTATTTCTCTTATCTTGCCTGCCTTAACAAGTGCAATTATCTTTTCGATTATCGCTTCAACAGTCGTAGTGGCAGGTATCTCGGTTATTTCAAGACAGTTTGCCTTTTTGTCGTAAGAATACTTTGCCCTTAGCTTGACAGAACCCTTACCGGTACGATATATCTTATCAAGCTCTTCCTCATCATAAAGTGCAAATGCTCCACCTGGAAAATCAGGACCTTTCAGCGTTTCAAGAACATTATGCTCCGGATTTCTGATAAGCGCAATAGTCGTTTCGCAGACTTCTGATAAATTAAATGAGCATACTGATGATGCCATTGAAACACCAATGCCGACATTTGAATTTACAAGTATTGATGGGAATGTTGCAGGCAGAAGCGTCGGCTCCTGCATTGTATTATCATAGTTCGGAACAAAGTCTACTGTGTTCTTATCAATGTCACGAAAAAGCTCATTGCATATCGGCTCAAGCTTTGCCTCGGTGTAACGTGAAGCAGCATAAGACATATCTCTTGAATATGCCTTACCAAAGTTACCCTTTGATTCAATGTACGGATGCAGCAGTGATTCGTTACCTCTTGCAAGACGTACCATTGTTTCATATATTGCAGCATCACCATGAGGATTAAGACGCATAGTCTGTCCTACAATGTTTGCAGACTTTGTCTTTGCACCATTCTGCAATCCCATTTTGTACATAGTATAAAGCAGTTTTCTGTGTGACGGCTTGAATCCGTCAATCTCAGGGAACGCTCTTGACACAATTACACTCATGGCATAAGGCATATAGTTTTTTTCAAGGGTCATTGTTATCCTCTCTTCAACTACATTCCCTGCGCCCTCAATATATGCATTCACCTCAGGCTCTGCCTTTTTCTTTTTTGTTTCATCTGACTTTCTCTTAGCCATCTGTATATTCTCTCCTTGTATTAGTTAAACCAGATCTGTATCTGCTATATCCTGTCTGCTTATCATTCAGTAAACCCTTTTCTTAACGTATTCACAGCAAGTAATCAATACACAACACATAACAAAAAAACAATTATGATATATCAGCCATTTCGATATAATCTATACCGTTATTTGATATAAACTCTTTTCTTGCCTGCAAATTTTCACCCAGGAGCATATCAAACATCCAGGACGTCTGCTCAATATCATCGGCTGTTATTTTTATAAGTCGTCTTGTTTCAGGATTCATGGTAGTAAGAGCCATCATGTCAGCCTCATTTTCACCAAGGCCTTTTGAACGCTGGATCGTGCACTTTTTATCACCGATCATGCCCATAATCTTGACTTTTTCAGCCTCGTCATAAGCAAAATAGGTCTTATCTTTTGTGGTAATCTCAAACAACGGTGACTCAGCAATATAGACATATCCCTCATCAATGAGAGTAGGAGTAAGCCTGTAGAGCATTGTTAGAATAAGTGTGCGTATCTGAAAACCGTCAACGTCAGCATCAGTACAGATAACAACCTTGTTCCACTTTAAGTTATCGAGATTGAACATAGAAAGATCTTTGTTGGATTTGGTCTTGACCTCTACTCCACAGCCAAGCACCTTTATAATATCTGTGATTATCTCATTTTTAAAAATTTTGTCATAATCAGCTTTAAGGCAGTTCAGAATCTTACCTCTTACAGGAATAACAGCCTGGAACTCAGCATCTCTTGCCATTTTAACAGAACCAAGAGCCGAATCACCCTCCACTATATAAAGCTCACGCTGTGAAATATCCTTTGAACGGCAATCAACGAACTTCTGCACCTGATTAGACAAATCAATAGTTCCTGCAAGCTTTTTCTTTATGTTAAGACGTGACTTCTCAGCACTTTCACGGCTTCTCTTGTTGACAAGCACCTGCTCAGCAATCTTAACAGCCTCATCAGGATTTTCAATAAAGTATATCTCAATTTCTTTTTTAAGGAAATCCGTCATGCAGTCTTTTATAAATTTGTTTGTAATAGCCTTTTTGGTCTGGTTTGCATACGAAGTCTGAGTAGAGAACGAGCTTGAAACAAGTACAAGGCACTCCTCAACGTCAGCAAAAGAGATCTGCTTTTCATTTTTAAGATATTTGTTATTATTTTTCAGATAATTATGAATCTGGTTGACAAAAGCAAGCTTAACTGCATCCTCAGGTGAACCACCATGCTCAAGATAGCTTGAGTTGTGGAAATATTCAAGCAACTTGACCTGATTTGAAAATGTGAACGCTACAGACAATTTTACTTTATAATCGTCCTTGTCCTCACGGTCACGACCTTTTCTCTCAGCAGTGTAATACTGAATTGATGTAAGCGTCTTATCTCCTGCAATTTCGGCAACATAGTCGGCAATACCGTTCTCATAAAGAAAAGTTGTTTCCTCAAACGAATTATTTTCACGCTGGCATCTGAAAACGAATTCCACGTTCGGATTGACAACTGCCTGCTTTTTCAGCACATCTTCAAAATACTCACGTTCAATATTGATCTCAGTAAAAACGTCAAGGTCAGGCTTCCAGTGAGTCCTTGTACCTGTTTTCTTTCTGTTACTTTCTTCCTTCTGAAGTCCACCTACATTCTTTCCTTTTTCAAAGTGCAGATTATACTTATATCCGTCACGGTACACCTCAACATCCATATACTCGGATGCATACTGCGTTGCACAAGCACCAAGTCCGTTGAGTCCCAGCGAATACTCATAGTTTTCACCACTGTTGTTATTATATTTACCACCTGCATACAGTTCACAGTATACAAGCTCCCAGTTATAACATTTCTCTGTGCTGTTATAATCAACAGGACAGCCACGTCCGAAGTCCTCTACTTCGATACTGTTATCGTTATATCTTGTAACGATTATCTTAGCACCGTTGCCATCTCTTGCTTCATCAATAGAGTTTGACAAAATTTCAAAAACCGAGTGCTTACAACCCTCAAGACCGTCAGAACCAAATATAACAGCAGGACGTTTTCTTACTCTGTCCTCACCTTTAAGCGATGTTATAGCTTCATTTCCATAATCATTTTTCTTTTTTGGCATATATAAAAACCTCTCACCATTAAAATTTCGCATACCAATTTTATTATACACATTTCCAATGTTTTTGTAAATACCATATCACAAAAAAAGTGTACCCGAAACCACGGATACACTTAAACATCAACAAATGCTAATTATTTTCATCACTTTCCAGAACTACAAATGCACCAACAACACCTTCCGGGTTTTCATTAGCACATTGGATCATAACAACCTTCCAACCATCAGCAAGCAGGTCATTAGCAGCTTTCATTGATTTGTTGTAAGTATAGTTACTTACCTTAACATTACTATGCTCATTGTTGATATAAAGTATTCTTTGCATCTTAACCTCCACAAAAACTTAAGTTATTATCAAATTTTAAAGCTCTTCTCTTAAAAACATCAATCGCATAACCAATAACAAAAACCAAGCAAATCTCGTTTTCCTCAGTTCACTTTGTTTTTATGGTGCGGGTGGCAGGAGCTTGAAAAGGTTCAAGTCAGTTGCCCGACCAATAATAAAAACCATGCAAACCTTGTTTTCCTCGGTTCACTTTGTTTTTATGGTGCGGGTGACAGGACTTGAACCTGCACGGTGTTGCCAATAGAACCTAAATCTATCGCGTCTGCCAATTCCGCCACACCCGCATAATTGAACTCTCATGTTCAAAAATAATTCTAACATAAAAAAACGTTCTTGTCAATATTTCAAAACTACAAAACAGCTAAAGTTTGTATTTTTGCAATGAACTGAACCATAGCCTTTGTGCACACAAACCTGTAAACGTCCCGGAAACGACAGATGCAATCACAAGCATTGGCAAGAGTGTTATAACGTGACTGTTTTCTATCATCAGAAACGCTGCAACAATCTGCCCTATACTGTGAAATATCGCCCCGAAAACCGATACTACCCATATCTGCTTTTTGTCAAGCCTGCCAATAAGCAGACTCATTATGATATATGCAAAGATTGCTCCGAACAGCGAAAAAACAAAGCTCATAAATGTCCCGCAGAATACTGCTCCCAACACAACCCTTATCAGAAGTACTCCTGCGCCTACACTGTATCCACCGAAAAGCAATGCGACAAGTGTTACAACATTTGCAAGCCCAAGCTTTATTCCCGGTATCCAGAATGGTGGTAGCTGTGCTTCAACAACAAATATTATAAGTGCAAGCACTGCAAGAACTGATGTCAGGGCAAATTTTTTTAATGCCATTTAAAATACCACCTTATGTCACTGTATCTGTATGATTTTCACTGTCTTCAAGTGTAATAACAAGCTCATGTGGAGCACATATTATAGATAGATTGGATGATGAAAGCTTGCCAAAATGCACACAAGTCTGATTTTTGCAGTCAGACTCCTCAACCCATATCTCACCGTTATACCACGCAATTTTATTGTAACCATTTTCAGTTTCTACAACCGTTCTTTCAACTTCGTCAGGATAAAGGTCATCTATGCGTTTTATGACCTCGCTGTGTGAATATATAACAGCAGTTTTTGAACTCTCACTAGCAAACAGAATAAAAAAAATGCAGACTATTACCACAAAAATGAAAATTCCTGCCCAAATCATATTCTTCGATATGATTTTCATACTGCTCATCTCCTGCATTGAATTATCTTTTTAACAAGTATAACACACAAAAAACACACGGTCAAGCGACATTATTTGCACAAATCTATCGTTTTATTTCAAAAAAATTAATTTTTTAGTAATTTACTATTGATTTTTTATATTATATGTGGTAAAATAACAAGGAATAAATATGTTTTGTTTTTTACAAAACGTTGTGCTTCGGTCTGTTGTGTGACCAAACATCTTGTATTTGATTATTTTTACTTTGAATATTTTGACAGCCTGTTAACTGTCAACCAGTTTAAATAATTCCGGCGTTCCTTACGGCTGACGTTGGATTAAGGAGTTGTTAACTTGGAGAAATTTGTAATAAATGGTGGTAAACCTTTAAAGGGTGAGGTTACTATCAGTGGTGCAAAGAATGCAGCTGTTGCACTTGTTGCCGCTACTATACTTTGCGATGAACCATGCATTCTTGAGAATGTTCCTGAAATAAGCGATATTACAATGTGCATGAATATACTGAAAGCTATGGGAGCTGATATTCAGCTTATCAGGAAAAACGTTGTCAGATTTGACACAAGAGGTATAAAAAGCGCCCATGTTCCTTCGGATATGGCAAGAGTTATGAGAGCTTCTTCATATTTTCTCGGCACTCTTTTAGGACGTTTTCACGACGCTTATGTAGCTATGCCGGGCGGCTGTAACCTCGGTGACAGACCTATAGACCAGCATTTAAAGGCATTCAGAGCTCTTGGTGCTACAGATGAACTGAAAAATGGTGAGGTGCATTGCCACGCAGACCAACTCATCGGTTCACAGATATATTTTGATTTCAATACTGTTGGTGGGACGATAAATGCTATGCTTGCTGCTGTTAAAGCAAAGGGCAGAACAATTATCGAAAATGCTGCTAAAGAGCCTCATATAGTTGACGTAGCAAACTTTCTCAACTCAATGGGAGCTGATATTACAGGTGCAGGTACTGACGTTATTAAAGTCAGAGGTGTTGACTATCTCAAGAGTACAACATATCCTATAATTCCTGACCAGATCGAAGCCGGAACTTACATGGTTGCTGCTGCTGCTACAAAAGGTGATGTACTTATCAATAACGTTATTCCTAAGCATCTCGAATCTATAACTGCAAAGCTCAGAAAAGTCGGTGTTACCGTTGATGAAAACGATGATAGCATAAGAGTCCACGTTGACGGAAATTTAACAAAGACTTCTATCAAAACAATGCCTCATCCAGGCTTCCCTACAGATATGCAGCCACAGTTTTCAACCCTGCTTACTCTTGCAGAAGGGACAAGTATCGTAACCGACGCCATTTTTGATAACCGTTTCAGATACGTTGCTGAGTTGCGAAGAATGGGTGCTGATATTTCAGTTGACGGCAAGGTTGCTGTTATTCAGGGTGTCGGCAAGCTGACAGGTGCTCCTGTTGCTGCAACTGACCTCAGAGCAGGCGCTGCTATGATTATTGCAGGTCTTGCTGCAGAGGGTACAACCGAAATTACCGATATTCACTATATTGAACGTGGATACGAATGTATTGAAAAGAAGCTCCAGAGCATTGGTGCTGATATAAAGAGAGTTATTTGTCCGGAAGTCAACTCGGTTAAAATGAGTGGCTGACCAAAATAATCATAAATTTAAAGGTCGATGCTGGCATCGACCTTTTTTTGTATACAGGAGAATAAGAATCAGATGAATTTATTTGTATCCGATCTGGACGGAACACTGTTGGATAAAAACACTCAGCTTTCCGACTACTCAAAAAACATACTCAACAATCTTATGGACAACGGTATGAGCTTTACCATTGCGACTGCAAGAACTATTGCAACGGTAAGTAATATTCTTGACGGACTCAAGCTGAATATCCCTGTTATACTACTCAACGGAGCACTTATCCGTGACACGCAAAATGATGAATATATCTTTTCTGCGATAATAGAAAAGTCAGTGTCGGATAAGGTTATTACTCTCATGCATGAGTTTGAACTGTATGGTTTTATGTACACTATCGAGAATGATGAAATGATACCATACTATGAGAAAATTGCAACAGATGAAATGCGTTGCTTCTATGAGGAACGTAAAAACAAATATTACAAAAGATTTTATCATACTGAAAGCTTCAAGCTTGTTAATGATAAAGCTGTTTATTTTTCACTTACAAACAAATATGAAAAACTGCTTCCGCTTTATGAAAAAATCAAGGATTCAGACGGCATAAAACTTACTTTTTATCGGGATGTTTACAATAAGGGACTATGGTATCTTGAGATATTCTCGTTTTATGCCTCAAAGGAAAATGCAGTGAATTTTCTCAGAGCAAAATACAATTTTGACAGAATAATATGCTTTGGCGACAACCTCAACGACATTCCACTTTTCAACGCAGGTGACAAAAACTTTGCCGTTGAAAACGCTTGTGATGAGCTTAAAGCTCTTGCTGACGGCATAATTGCAAGTAATACCGAGAACGGTGTTGCCAATTTTCTGAAAGATAATTACGGAAAGGATTTTTAATATGGCAAGAATTTATCCTTTGTTTTCATCAAGCAAAGGAAATGCTACGTTTGTGGGAACTCCCAAGGGTGGAATACTGATAGACGCAGGGGTATCCTGTAAAAGACTCTGTACTGCCCTTGATGCAAACGACATACCACCACAGGCAATCCACGGAATTTTTATTACACACACTCACAGCGACCATATTTCAGGGCTGAAAGTGTTTACAAAGAAATATAACATTCCTGTTTTTGCTCAGAGAGCAAATCTCAACGAAATTGCACAAAAGGACAAAGTTGATAAGAAGTGCAATCTGAACGAAGTTGATTTCTCGGATACCTGCATAGGTGATTTCAAAGTTCATAGCTTTAAAACTCCTCATGACGTTGTTGCAAGCTGTGGCTACAGAATTGAAACTCCTGACGGAAAAACTATTGTGACCTGTACAGATTTGGGCCACGTTACTCCTGAAATTGACAAGAATCTCAAATGTGCCGACCTCGTACTGTTAGAGTCCAATTATGATATAAATATGCTCCGAAACGGCAGTTATCCGCCAGAACTCAAAATGCGTATTTCTTCAAAACACGGTCACCTTTCCAACAATGATTGTGGCAGTGAGTTGGTCAAGCTTTTGAAAAATGGTACATACAGGTTCATTTTAGGGCATCTCAGTCAGGAAAACAACACTCCTCAGATTGCTCAGCAGACAGCCATTGCAACACTTTCAAGCCATGCAACAACAAAAGACTATATGCTCATTACTGCAAAACCTGAGGGCGGAACGGCGGTGGCATTTTGATAAAGATAAATCTTATAACAGTTGGCAAGCTTAAAGAAAAATACTGGAAAGATGCTTGTGCTGAATATGCAAAACGCATGTCGCCTTTTTGCAAGCTTGAAATAATAGAGCTTGCAGAATCAAGGCTTTCGGACTCTCCATCTGAAAAGGAAATTCTCCATGCTCTCACTCACGAAGCAAAGCTTATGCTCCCATACTGCGAGAAAAAATCAACAGTAAACATCGCAATGTGTATTGAGGGCAAACAGTTCCCAAGCGTAGAACTATCCAAAAAACTGGATAGTTTTGTCTTGCAAGGCTATGGTACTGTGAATTTTATTATAGGTTCATCATTCGGTATTGCTGACGAGATAAAAAATCTCTGCCAGCTAAGACTCTCCATGTCAGAAATGACATTTCCTCACCAGCTTGCAAGAGTTATGCTTTTGGAACAAATCTACCGCTGTTTTCAGATACAGAAAAACACTAAGTATCACAAATAACATAATAAATCAGGGGAACCCTTTCAACAAGGGTTCCCCTGAATATTTTATCGCTTTAATTTATTTTGTAAGATTCCAGATATCACGAGCATAGTCCTCAACCGAACGGTCAGCAGAGAAAATGCCTGCATTTGCAGTGTTCATGAGTGACATACTGTTCCACTTAAGCTGATCTCTGTAACATTCAGAAGCATATTTCTGAGCGTTCTTGTATGATTCAAAATCAGCAAGTGCCATATATGTGTCCTGAGTCTTGAGAGTATCAGCAATTTCGTTGAATACTTCACCGTTGATACCGTGCTGCATTCTGTCGATAGCAGCCTTGATAACAGGATTAGAATTATAAATATTGATTGGCTGATAGTTATGCTTTGCAGCATTAACCTCGTCAACATTCATACCAAAGATAATGATATTCTCGTCACCAACAGCATCATGGATCTCAACGTTAGCACCATCCATAGTACCAAGAGTAACAGCACCGTTTATCATGAGCTTCATGTTACCTGTACCTGATGCCTCAGTACCTGCAAGCGAAATCTGCTCTGAGATGTTAGCAGCCGGCATAAGAAGCTCAGAAAGTGTAACATTATAATCTTCAAGGAAAATAACATTGAGCTTTTCGCTGAGCTTTTTGTCTTTTTTGATTTCCTGAGAAATATTCCAGATAAGCTTGATGATCTGCTTAGCCATATAGTAACCAGGAGCAGCCTTTGCAGCAAAGATGTATGTCTTTGGAGTAAAGTCAGCATTTGGATTTTCTTTAAGATAGTTGTATTCTGAAATTATGTTAAGAGCGTTGAGCTGCTGTCTTTTATATTCGTGCAATCTCTTTACCTGAACGTCAAAGATAGAGTCAGTGTTAAGAAGCACGCCATACTGGTTCTTAACATATTTTGCAAAAGTTTTCTTGTTAGCGAGCTTGATTTCAGCAAGCTTGTTGAGAACGGCCGCATCATCCTTGAAAGCAGCAAACTTTGTAAGCTCTTCAGCATTCTTAAGGAATCCATCGCCAATCTTTTCCTTAAGCAATTCAGTAAGACCCTCGTTTGACTGATAGAGCCATCTTCTGTAAGCGATACCGTTAGTAACGTTCTTGAACTTTTCAGGTGTATGAGCATATTCGTCCTTGAAAGTTTCTCTCTTGATGATTTCAGAATGGATTTTAGCAACACCGTTTACGCTGTGTGAAGCATGAACACAGAGAGTAGCCATTTTAGCATAGTTATTTTCGATAATAGACATTCTTGAAACCTTATCATGATCGTGATATTTTTCCCAGAGATCACGGCAATAACGTTCATTAATTTCAACAATGATCGAGAAAATTCTTGGAGTAACACTCTTGAGAAGATTGCAATCCCATTTTTCAAGAGCTTCAGGCATAACAGTATGGTTTGTATAAGCAAAAGTACGCTGAACAATATACCAAGCCTTATCCCATGAATAACCACAGTCGTCAAGAAGAACTCTCATAAGCTCAGGGATAGCAAGTGTCGGGTGAGTATCGTTGATATGAATAGCAACCTTTTCGTGAAGGTTATCAAGTGTACCGTATACGCTCATATGCTGGTTTACAATGTCACCGATTGAAGCTGAGCAAAGGAAATACTGCTGTCTTAAACGGAGTGATTTACCCTCAGCATGGTTATCGTTAGGATAAAGTACCTTTGTAATAGCCTGTGAGATGATATTGCGTCCCAAAGCCTTTGAGTAGTCACCCTTGTTGAACATCGACATATCGAATGACGGACATTCAGCTTTCCAGAGTCTGAGCTTTGAAACAGCCTGTGAATCATAGCCTGATACGAAAAGATCGTATGGAACAGCCATAACTGATGTATAGTTTTCGTGAGTTACACAGTGATACTGATTATCCCAGTATTCCTTAAGCTCACCATCAAAACGAACTTCAATAGCCTTTGTCGGAACAGGAACAAGCCATACTGAACCACCAGGAAGCCAGTTATCAGGAAGCTCTGTCTGCCAACCTTCATCAAGTTTCTGTTTAAAGATACCGAACTCATAGCAAATTGAGTAACCTGTTGCATGATAGCCGTCAGCAGCAAGTGCATCAAGATAGCAGGCAGCAAGTCTGCCAAGACCACCGTTACCAAGACCTGCATCAGGCTCCTGATCATAGATGCTGTTGATTGAAATGCCGAAATCCTTGAGCATTTCAGTTGTTTCCTTAACCATTTCAAGGTTATAAATGTTTGTTTTCAAAGAACGTCCCATAAGAAATTCCATTGAAAGATAATAAACCTTTTTACGTCCCTGTGAATTTGTTTTTACCGTAAAATGACGTCTTTTTGCTTTAAGAATACTTACAATAATTTTTGAGAGTGCCTCAAAAACCTGCTGATCTGAAGCTTCTTCCGGAGTTGTCTGATAATCATTCTGAATGATATTCACAAACTGTTTTTTAAGTTCCTCTTTTGTTATGGTTTTGCTCTTATTTAGAGTTGTGTTTTTTGCCATAAAAATTTCCTCCTGATAAATGCTATATTTAAAGCATAATATTCAAAAATAATCTTTATTTGAAAGATAATACATTAATATCATTTGCAAATAATCACAATGATACTAAATAATTATATGGTATTTTTTCATAAATGTCAAGGGAAATTTTTGTGCAAAGTGTATGTTTCAGAATTTTTCACTATGAGAATTAAAAATCGGGAATCTTTTTTAGACACTTTGTAACTGACATATGAAAAGACCCATGAAAAGGCTTTTCACGGGTCTTTTAGTTTAATTATTTGTCAAAAACAGTACACTTTACAGACGTTTTTCTGATACCGTTTTCACCGTTCACAAGGTTTTCGCCCCAGTCTTTAGACAGCTTACTGCCGTCCCACTCCTCAGCTATGTCAAGGTACTCAACTCCTCCACTGTTACCCTTCCAGCTCCATCCGAGATAGCCGATCTTGTTTTCATTGCAATATTTCATCAAATATTCCTCATCAACATCACCGTCACTATGAGTATATCCGAACTCTCCTGAGCAAACACAAAGACCTTGGTTAGTAACATTTTCAAGAGCATGCTTGATCTTATCAGCAGTTCCACCTGCACTTCCGTAGAAATGGATTGAGAACATGGTATTCTCCATTGGGTCAGCATCATAAACCTCCTTACCGTGGTCTATAACACTCTGTGCAAACTGTCCCCAACCTGCACTGTCTACCATTATAACATTCTTGATACCTGCTTCACGAAGTCTTGGGATTTGCTTTTTGTATACTTCTTTCCAGAGTCCACCTGACCAGTTACCCATCCATTCATTAGCAATATTCAGAATAACATATTGCTCCTGACCGATAAGAGCATCTTTCATTTCGATCCAGTAATTCACTGCTTTTTCAAGAGACTCAGGATCATTTTTACCTGTTGCATCGTGAACCTCAAGAATAGAGATCATCTCAAGCTCTTTACATTTTTCAACAAGCATTTTAATTGCGTCAAGCCCATCCTTTTCCCACTGTCCACCATCCGCAAGAACAAGTCTTACAGCGTTTGAACCGGTTTTGGCAATAGCGTCAAGAGCAACATCAGTATCGTCCTTATACCATGTATACGCATGGTTTACACCACGCATAATAAACTCATTTCCGTTTGAGTCACGAAGCTTTGTACCGTCAACATAAAGGCTGTTTTCAGGTGCAGGAGTTTTTCTCTTGAACTCCTTTACAGAAGAAACATCATTATCTGCTGAATCGCACCCTGCCAATGTTATAATGATAATAGCAGAAAGCAGAATTGAAAATAATCTTTTCATAATAATCCTCACTCCTTGATATTTTGTAAAAAAGCAGTATCACTTATTTAAAAGCGATACTGCTCCGGTTTTTATAAATTAGAAGTCGCTCATTGATGAATGTGATTTAACATATTCAACAACGTCGTCAACAGTTGTAAATGCCATGCTTACGCAAGTATCTGCACAACCATAATAAATTGTAATTCTACCTGTATCAGCATCGCAAAGAGTTGAACATGGGAATGTAACGTTCTGAACGTCACCGATGCACTCGTATGTTTCACGAGGACAGATAAGATATTCACCACATCTGTACTTAACCTTCCAAGGCTCGTCGATGTCAAGAATACAAGCTGAGAAGCTGTATACAAAGCCGTTACATGATTCAAGTACACCGTGATAGAATACCAACCAACCTTCAGATGTTTCGATTGGAATAGGACCTGCACCGATCTTCTTTGATTCCCAAGGCTTGTAAGGTCCCATAACGTGACGATGTTCACCCCAGTATTTCATATCAGGTGACTGTGAAAGATACATATCACCAAATGGTGTATGACCTGAGTCAGATGGTCTTGAGAACATTACATACTTATCATTGATCTTTCTTGGGAAAAGAACACCATTTCTGTTGAATGGAAGGAATGCATTTTCGCACTGATAGAATGTTTTGAAGTCGAATGTATATCCAACACCGATTGTTGGCTTCCATTCATAAGCATTACACCATGTGATCCAATATCTGTCTTCGATGAAACAGCATCTTGGGTCATAACCATAACCCCATGAGTTTACTTCTTCTGTTGAACCATCAGCCTGAACAAAGTGAATTCTTTCAGGGTTGATGTTCCAGTTGATACCATCATCTGAGAACCCAGCATGGAGAGACATGTTTCTTTCCTTATCGTCAACACGGAAAACACCGGCAAACTTGCCTTCAAATGTTACAACTGCACTGTTAAAGATTGAGTTTGATGTTGGAAGAAGATCTCTTGGGATAACAGGGTTTGCATCATATCTCCAGATAACTTCCTTACAATCAGCAGGCTTATCCTGCCATGGCATATTAGGAATAGACTGACCGTTAATTACTTTTACGTTCATTTTTAATTCCACCTTTCGTTATGTAAATATAGTATAGTTTCAGATAAGTTACTCAAGAACGCAGTAGCTTCCTTAAGGAAACTTTCTTCATATCTATTAAAACATATATTTAGAAATTTTGCAAGGGATTTTCGTAAAAAATTTCGTATTTTTCGAGAATTCATATATTTTTTATATTTCTACTAAAAGTTTTCACAAAATACGTGCAAAAGTCACTATAATAGCCTCCAATATTTGTGCAAAACGACCGTGAAAATTAAAGCGTATTGACTTGAACGAAAATTTGAAGTACAATTATAATAGTTTAAGCAACCTCATTTCATATAAGGAACGGTGATAATTATGACCACATTTGAAAAGCTAAAAAAATGCTACGAAAGTGTAAAATCAAAAATAGACTTCAAACCTGAGATAGCACTTGTACTTGGTTCAGGACTGGGCGACTATGCGGACACGGCAGTTGACGTATACGCAACACTTGATTACAGTCAGATTGAAGGCTTTCCACAGTCAACGGTAGAGGGACACAAGGGAAGGTTTGTTTTCGGATATGTGCACGGCGTTCCTGTAGTCATCATGCAAGGCAGGGTTCACTACTATGAGGGCTATCCTATGACCGATGTTGTACTCCCTGCAAGATTGATGTCGATGATGGGTGCAAAGGTACTGTTCCTGACTAATGCGTCAGGAGGCATTAACGCTAACTTCACAGCAGGAGATTTTATGCTGATAACTGACCATATTTCAAACTTTGTACCAAATCCTCTTATTGGTTCTAACGTTGACGAGCTTGGTACACGTTTCCCTGACATGAGCGAAATCTACAACAAAAAGCTCCGTGATGTTATAAAAAACTCTGCAAATGAGCTTGGTATCAAACTTCAGGAGGGTGTATATCTTCAGCTTACAGGTCCGTCTTTCGAGTCGCCTGCTGAAATCAGAATGCTCCGTACTTTTGGTGCTGACGCTGTGGGTATGTCAACAGCAGTAGAGGCCATTGCCGCAAACCATGCAGGAATGAAAGTATGTGGAATATCATGTATTGCAAATCTTGCCTGTGGCATGACAGACAATCCTCTCACTCATGCTGAAGTTCAGGAGATGGCTGACAAAGCTGCTCCGAAGTTCAAAGCCCTTATCACAGAATGTCTTGAAAACATATCAGACTGCATAAATACCGGTAACATCTGATACACACAATTACAGGGATAGTCTTTATCAAAAGACTATCCCTGATATTTTTTTACCAATACAGCACGCAAGGAGTACCAATCGGTACATTTTTATATACATATTCCGCTGCTTTATAAGGCATATTCACACAACCATGTGAACCGTACTTCTTATATCTTGTACCACCAAAAGAGGTATGCCATGTTGCATCGTGCAGACCAATGCCGAATGTACTTATATTATTCCAGAAATCAACTGGTGTTTCCCATGTTTCACCTGTCGAAAGACTTCCCTTGAGAACCTTGTTTTTCTCCTTTATCCAGAGCTTATATACTCCCTCAGGAGTATTTCTCTCAGGTGTAGGCATACCTGAAACAATGTCACATTGATATTTCAGCTTACCGTTCTGATAGAACCATAAGTGCTGTTTTTTCAGGTCAACTTCTATATATGTATCACCTATATCCGAATTTTCAGTTCTCCACTCCGGATTTGCAGTATACTCATAATGCGAATCAGGATTCACATAGTAAATCGGCTCAACATCAACAGACTTACATTCCTTGATAGCCTTTACAATAGCGTCACGGGTTTTCTCTTGATCAATCCACCAACCATAACATCCCTGACCTGCTGCAACTGTGATGGTACCTCTGCTTGTTGAGTTGAACGTTCTGTCCTTTCCGTATGTATCATACTTGTCAGCAAGCTTTTCTACATATTCCATTGCCTTATCCTTGTCAACGTTGAATGGCTCACTCTTGTTGACATTGTCAAACGAGATCCAATCTATGAACTCAGAACCTTTTAAAACTTCCTTTTTATATGTAAAATCAAAAGTCAGCTCTACTGACGAAAGCTCATTAAGCTTCTGGCAGGTTTCAGTAAGTTGTTCGGCAATCACTTTTGGCTGTTCATAGCAATCAACGTCCGCAAGATCTATCTCGGTTTCACCGTTTGCAATGGCCTCATGAACAAAATCAAAAAGATTTTGCTTCTTTTTGTTGTCTATCTTTCCACCTCTGATCTCTTTAATTACCACAAAACCTACATCGCTTTTTTCGATTGTAGCATCTTTTGGTGCGGCATCCGCTGAGGCATCAATTATCTTTCTTTTAACAACATCTTCTATCATACCAGAATCAAAAGAATATTCAGTTTCGAAGCTGAAATTATCACTCTTAAACAGCGATACAAACCATAGATAATGATTCTGCTTGTTATAAAAATCAGTAACGTTCTGTTTGATGTTATCA
Organism: Ruminococcus sp.; assembly: GCA_030533265.1. Lineage (GTDB taxonomy): Bacteria > Bacillota > Clostridia > Oscillospirales > Ruminococcaceae > FB2012. Next base: position 30,783 of record JAUNJM010000004.1, read on the forward strand.
GTGTAGCCGATAGTGTCAACATCAATATCGACTTGTTTGCCGTCATACTTCAAAAGCGTTATCTTTTCAGGAACACCGGCATCATCGGATTTCATTATACTGTCATAAACCTCTTTTAACGTCTTTCCACCGACATTCTGACCGTTAAGCACAGTATTAGGCAAAAACTTATTATTCGTTTTATTCATACCATAAAGATAAACTCCCGATACAGAAGCCAACAACAATATTATAACAACGATAGCAATAATTCTGCCCTTGCGACTCTTTTTCTTTATTACTTTTGCGTAATAATCAGTTTCATCAGCACGATTCTGTTCACTTTTGCGTCTGTCAGCATGAATATTTCTGGTTATGGTACGCACCATTTCTTCCTTTGACATTTCAGTTTTTTTGTTTTCCATAATAATGCCTTTCTTTAGTAAAACAACACAATCTTTATGAGAATCTAAATTAATTATACAACAACAATCTACAAATTGCAACGAGTTTTTATCCAAAAATAAAAAATATGAAAAAAAGTTTATAGTGCTATTGAAAAACATATAAAAAAGTATTATAATAGATAAGGAAAATATTTTTATGAAAGAAGGATTAGTATGTTAGATATAAAAATTGAACTTACTAAAACACCAAAAGAAAAACCAACTGATGAATCCAAGCTTGGATTTGGTCATATCTTTACTGACCATATGTTTATTATGAACTATGATGCAGGTCAGGGATGGCATGACGCAAGAATCGTTCCTTATGATAACATCTCACTTTCTCCTGCTTCAATGTGCTTGCACTATGGTCAGGAAATTTTTGAAGGACTCAAGGCATACAGAACTGCTGACGGCTCTATACAGCTTTTCAGACCTGACGAAAATTTCAAGAGAATGAACGTTTCTAACGAGAGAATGGTTATTCCTCCTGTAAACGAAGATGATATGATCTATGCTCTCAAAAAGCTCATCGAAATCGAAAAGGACTGGGTACCTCATGCAGACGGTACTTCACTTTACATCAGACCTTTTATCATCGCTACAGATCCATACGTCGGAGTTAAGCCTGCTGACCATTATCTGTTTATGATAATTCTTTCACCATCTGGTGCTTACTATTCAACCGGTCTTAACCCTGTTAAGATATACGTTGAAAAGAAATATGTAAGAGCCGTAAGAGGTGGTACAGGTTTTGCAAAAACTGCAGCTAACTATGCTATCTCACTCAAGGGACAGGAAGAAGCTCATCAGCAGGATTATGAACAGGTACTCTGGCTTGATGGTGTTGAACAGAAATATGTTGAAGAAGTAGGTTCAATGAACATCTTCTTTGTAATCGACGGTGAGATTATCACTCCTAAGCTTACTGGCTCTGTTCTTCCGGGTATCACAAGAAAATCTGCTCTTGAAATCTGCAAACAGAAGGGTTATAAAGTCAGCGAAAGAACTATCTCTATTGAAGAGATCGCTCAGGCTTACGATGATGGAAAGCTTGACGAAGTATTCGGTACAGGTACAGCTGCCGTTATTTCGCCTGTTGGTCATCTCAAGTGGGGAGATAAGGTCATGACTATCAACGATAACAAGATCGGACCTATTTCCCAGATGCTCTATGATACTCTTACAGGTATTCAGTGGGGTAAGCTTGAAGATACTTTCAACTGGATCGTTAAAATCGACTAATACATAAAAATTAAACCTGAGAACTCATAGTTCTCAGGTTTTTTGTTGTCTTTACAGCGTCAAATCTCTAAGGATTTAACCAGATTTTGCTCTATTGTCTTATCGTCAGGTGCAATAACAAGATTCAATGCCTGCTTGTGATTTATTATCTCAACCTCTTTGTGCATGCCTCCTGATTCACCGTCAAGGGTCCATGGAATCTTATTTTCGCATATAAACTTGACTCTTGATGTCTTGAACGATACAAAACACTTTTCATTGGTGAGTTTTTTAAACAGAACATCATTGATAGTCTTTTGAAGTGCAATTGGATTTGACGGAGTTTTTACCAAAGTTATTTCAAACAGGCCATCATCAAAGCATACTCCATTACTGATAAGCTTTCGGATACCACCCACCGACACAGTATTTGAAATCAAACCGAGTATAAAATTGCCCTCGATTCTTTCGCCGTCATGCTCAATAATCATATTCTGCCCCGAAATCTTAGGTAATCTTTTTATCGCTTCAAGAATATACGCTGCATGACCGATAGTATTTTTTACAGTCTGAGATGTTTCATAAGATACATCAGTAAACGCTCCGAAGCCTGCAACATATACATAATACTGACCATTGAATTCACCAATGTCATATCTGAATACAACACCCTCCATAATCTCCATTGCAGCCTCGGTCATTTTCCTTGAAATACCCATGCTTGATGCAAAATCATTAGTTGAACCAGCCGGTATATATCCTAACATAACCTTACTTTCAGTTTCCATCAGGGCTTTGACTACCTCACTCAATGTACCGTCGCCACCTGAAACAACAACAAGATCATATTTGTCAGCATCAGCTTTGACCTTTTCATAGCCATCCATTACTTCCTGAGTAGGATATGCAGTAACTTCATATCCTCCCTTTGTAAATATATCTATGATGTCAAGAAGGTTTTCCTTTAGCTTACCTTTACCTGCAAACGGATTAAACACAAATAAAAGCTTTTTTGCCATTTGTTTTACCCCACTTTAAACTCAAGCTATTCCCAGACCGAATCACCAAGGCCGGAAATAAACGCCGTAAGTTCCTCTGCCATTTCACACTGTTCAGGAATCCTTGGATGTCCAGGAGTTGCCTTTCCTGCTCTTTTGAATTTAAGATAGTATATCTTCTCGTCATTCATCTCTTCAGCAATCTCGCAAACAGCACTGTCCCAGCCACTGTCATGCATAAGTACTGTCAAAATAAGCACAAATGTAGCCTTTGGATATTTGCTCCTGAGATCTGAAATTATATTTTTATACGCATTTTTCCACTTTGAACGATACTCAGTATCATTGATGTCAAAATCTTCATGACCCTCATGGTGATTGTCGTTCTGACCGATTGCAAAAATCACAACACTTGGAGTATAGAGTGAAAAATCCCAGCTTTTTATACCTGCTTCAGGGATATAACAAAGCTTGTCGTATGCCGACTCCATACCAACATGATCAGGATAGTGATAGTATCCTGTGCCGTCAAAAATCGCAATACCACCCTGAGCAATGTTATGTATCTGAGCGCCGAGGTTTCTCGCAGTTATCATTGAATAAGAGTGCCACGAGTTGTCAAACACGCCCTGAGTATCATCAGGATCAAGCTGTGCAACATAGTCAAGAGCCTCGCACACTGCACCAGCCGATACCGAGTCACCATAACACTCAATTTTTCTTGTAGGCTTTGGCTTGGCAGGAAGTATCTCGCCGTCAATCGCAAAGCCCTTGAACTCAAAGTAATGAGTTGCGTCCTGTCTTTTAAATAGCACTACCTCGTGTTCAGTATCGTCAAGGTTTTCGGCAATTTCAAGGCATATCTCCTTATCATCTTCAGAAAATCTTATTTTGCTTTCCTTGCCGTCAACAACAGCTCCAAGCTCCATAATGTTATAAAACCTGTGGTTTACTATGACTGCTCCGATTGCGGTACCCTTGAATCTGATAGTGATGCTCGAACCTGCGAAGTAAATTATCGGTGACTTTTTATTTGAAAAATCAATTCTTCCCATATAGGATATGTTTTTATCATCAGCATCTATCATGGTTTTATACTTCAAACCCAACATCCAAAAACCTCCTCATGTCATTTAAACGTTGCAATACCGTATTCATTGAATGAATATTCACGTCCGTCAATTTTTTTAGTACAGTTGGTGTATGGTTCGCCCTTTTCGTTGTTATAATATCTATAAGTATTCCATGTTACCCAACCACTTTTCAGGTATCCTTCTTCACCAAAGTTATAAAGCACTCCGTCAACATACATAGGACCTCTTATCGGAACACCTTTTTGCAGGAAATATTTTTTGCCGTCAATTTCAACCCAGTTTTTCTCTATTCTACCGTCCTTGCCGAAATAGAACTCAATATCACCGATAGTATTCCAACCTGTATATGCCTTTCCGTCACTGCCAAAATAATATGTACCGGCATCGGTATTTACCCACTTATTTGTCTCCATACCGTCCTCAGACATATAATAATAATTGTTTTTATGGGTAAATATACCCTTGAGAAGTCTGTATTCTCCGTCAAAGTAATACTTGGTTCCATTAATGTTATTCCAGCCCTTGACTGCAAAACCGTTTTCATCAAAATAATATGTATAGCCATCAACCTCAGCAAAGTCGTTGATTGTCCACTCATTGTCAGAATTATTGTCTGACGGATGCTTGAGTTTTCCGTCAATCTCAACGAGTCCATTTGACATAACACCTTCATCACTGAATGTATAAGGCTGTCCATTAATCTCAAGATTTCCCGTAGCAGCTACACCACAGAGTCCGAAATAATAGGTTTTGCCGTCAATAGTTTTCCAGCCTGTTGCCTTTTCACCTGTTTCTTCATCAAAATAGAAAAGATAGCCACTTATGTCACGCCAACCCATTTCCATTTCGTAAGCCTCGTTAAAATATGCCTGCCCGAACAGTTTCTTACCCATCAGACGATAAGCCTCAAGCATAACAGCATCATAAGTTCCGTCCTTATATTTCAGATTAAGAGATGGAAGCTGTGCAACCTCTTCATAATCAGCCTCACCGATTAACGCTTTGTCAAGGATTTTTGCCTCAGCATAAAACTGCTTTATCATTTCCTTTTCAATAGAACCATAATCCTTAATCTTTGTGATACCCTGAGCTGCTGCATTAGTTTTCGGATCAAAGTAATATGTCTTATCGTTTTCTTCAAGAATACCCGATGCCGCAACTCCGGCCTTTCCGAGATAATACTGCTTGTTATTTATATTCTGCCATCCTGTAAGCAGCTGACACTTGGCATTGAAGTAATATTTCTCACCATCAATAGTAGTAAATCCCTTGTCAGCAACACCCTTCTCGTCAAAATGATATTTGTTGCCCTCATATTCAAACCAACCAGTCTGCATTACACCGACATCTGAAAAATAATATCTTTCCTTTTCAATAGTTTTCCAACCTTTGACCATATAATACTTTTCATCAAAGTAATAGCCCTTACCTTTGATTTTTGCAAATCCCAAATCAAAAGCACCCGTTTTCTCATTTGCGTGCATATACTTCTTGCCGTCTTTTTTCCAGCCTGTATGCATTACGCCGTCATCATTAAAATAATATTTCTTTCCGTCAATGTTATGCCAACCGGTATACATATGGCCATCACCGGCAAAGCAGTATTTATTACCGTTTATCTCATAGAATCCTACTGCCATTTCTCCTGAATTGAGAAAATAGTATTTCATATCATGAAGTTCAACCCAGCCTGTGATTTTCTTGCCGTCCTTGTCATAATAATAATATTTTCCTTCAACGTTGGCAAAACCGGTGTCAGGGAATCCCTTATCGTCAAAAAAATACTCCTGACCATTTATTGTGCAAAGTCCTGTACGAAAAATACCAGACTCGTCCGAAAGGTGATATTTAACGCCGTCAATAGTAATCGTACCCTTTTGCATAACACCGTCTTTATCAAAATAATATTTCTCTCCGTCATATTCCTGCCAACCCGTAAGAATATAACCATTCTTATCAAAAAGATAGGATGTGTTATCAATCAGGTGAAGTCCGACTGCTCTCTCTCCTGTTTCAGGCAGAATGTAAAACGTTGCTCCTGAACGTCTGTAGTGCCAGCCTGAAGCATAGTTTGAAACGTAATACAAATATCCTCCGAAGATAACTGCCATTACGCAAGTGCAGAGAATGACTATTTTTTTAATATTGAATTTTTTCATTTGAAAATCTTTTCCAAAACACTTGTCCGGAAAAGCAAAACGTTCTGTGGTCATATATATCTTTCTCCTAAAAATAAAACATAGCCGTTAATTCAGATAGTATTACATATTGATTATATCACAAACTTCTTCGTAATTCAATACATAAATCACAGAAAATAATGGGCTTAACCGAAATAATTCCCTCTTATATTTCACTTTCGAGGTCATATAATAATAATGCAAACCCGATAAATTTAATAAAGGAGTGTTAAAAATGAAAGGTGTAACTTCAAATCAGGGTAGAGAAACTCTTGAAAGATTTAAGATGGAAGCAGCTAACGAAGTAGGTGTAAACCTCAAGCAGGGTTACAACGGTGACCTTACAGCTCGTGAAGTAGGTTCAGTGGGCGGCCAGATGGTCAAGAAGATGATCGATGCTTATAAGTCTGGTAACAACCAGTAATAACCTCTTGAAGAGAAAAAATCGTCGGACTTTTGTCCGACGATTTTGTTTTTTACAATATTTTTGATCTCAGTTTGCATATAGCCTTTCTGACACGACTTTGTTCCTTGTAAAAATGCTGATAATCCTTTTTGTTAACCCAGTTTCCACCCCAAAGCCAGCCGTATGAACTAAATATCTTAAAACACAAGTCACTTTCATCAATCTTGTGAGGAAAATCCTTCTGCCTGTCAGCATAAGGCTCAGCATTGTCAGGCATGATCCTGCCATCAACAATATAGGGATTGTATAATGGGTTTATGTCAATCGCCCTGCCAAGACCATGCAACGACACTGTATTTGTGTTGAAAATAACCCGATAATTAAAGCAAGATGAATTGTTATCAGCCATGATAAGATCATCATCACCACCGTATTCATCAGCAAGTCTGATCTTCTCAATCTGATACCTGACATCATACAGGTCCTTGAAGATGTGTAATACCTCTTTTGCAAGTTTTTTGTTACATATCAGCTCACCCTTTGCAATGTTTCCGTTAAAATCATAGTGCAAAAGTTCAAGATATGCAAGCTCGGAAATCTTAATATCATCATTTTCATGATAAGTCACTCCCATGATTTTCTGCACTATCCCAGTTGGAATATCTTTTGCACAAAATCCGTCAGAAAGCTGATAATCCATCCAAAACTCTCCTCTTGTTGTTTATTCACATTTCCACATGAACGCTGAATATGGTGGAAGCTCACTGCCTCCTCCGAAATCATGAGAAGCACCTGTTATAAGGTCAACTCCCCTGCCACAGCGTGCGTCAAAATGTGCTGTATACGACTGATCATCGGCGTTTATTGCAATAAGCACACGCTCTCCGTCAAATTCGCGTTCAATAATACACTGTCTGTTTGTAAGAACCAGTATATTTATAGCACCGTGACAAATCGCCTTTGATTCTCTGTGAGCCTTTGCAAGCTTGGATATAAACTCTGTAAGCTCGTTACTCTCAGGTTTGTCAAATGATACTCTCAATGCAGGATCACCCTGACTCTTATCAGCCTTTGTTCCCCACTCCGAGCCATAGTAAACGCACGGAATACCCGGCATACCAAACATAAGTGTATAAAGCAAAGGCAAATGTTTTTCATTGGTAAGAATCGACGCTACTCTTGAAACATCATGATTATCAGCAAAGCAAAGCAAATGCATACCACGATACCTGCACCAATCCTCAGGACCGAACTGATTTTTAAGCGAATGACAAATCTCAAACATATTCATAGAGTTAAAGCTTGAATAGAGTCCTTTGTAGCACTCGTAGTTTGTAGCACTATCGAGCATCTCGCCGTTTACCCAGCGTGAATAGTCGCCATGCAAAAGCTCTCCGAGCAGGAAAAAGTCCTGCTTCAATGATTTACAATAGTTTCGCAGGTTTTTGAGAAAATCAAAGTCAAGGCAATATGCAACGTCAAGACGTAAGCCATCAATGTCAAACTCGTCAACCCAGCCTTTTATACACTCAAAAATGTGATTAACCACCTCAGGATTGCGAAGATTAAGCTTAACAAGGTCAAAATAGCCCTCCCAGCCTTCATACCACAGACCGTCATTATAATTAGAGTTGCCTCCGAAATTTATAAAGAACCAGTCCTTGTATCTTGAAGCTTCACGATTTTTCAATACATTCTGAAAAGCCCAAAAACCACGTCCGACATGATTGAAAACACCGTCAATAACAACTTTTATGCCATTTTCGTGAAGTTCACGGCAAACATCGGCAAAATCCTTGTTTTCACCAAGTCGGCAATCAATCTTAGTATAATCTCTTGTGTTGTAGCCGTGTGTATCAGACTCAAACACAGGGGAAAAATATATAGCATTACAGCCAAGGTCCTTTATGTGTGGTATCCACTCTTTCACCTTTCCGATTCTATTTACAGTCTGTCCGTCATTCTCAAACGGTGCTCCACAGAACCCCAACGGATAAATTTGATAAAAAACGCTTTCATAAGCCCACATTTTTTAACAACCCTTTCAAAAAAACTGATGTATAAAATACTTTTATAGTATAGCACATTATAAGTTTTATCTCAATTCGTATTTTTAATTAAAGTTTTCAAGTTTTTTGTGCATTTTACACAATTCTTGACTTAAGTTAAATATTATGATATTATAAATAATACAAACTAACAAGGAGCAAAAGCATGAAAAATATATTGGTAATTTTCACAGGTGGTACTATCGGAAGCACCGAATCAAATGGAATCATAAATGTTGACCAGCAGAATAATTATAAGCTCATTTCACTCTTTGAGCAAAAATACGGCAAAAAAGCTCAGTTTCAAACTATCGAAATAATGCAGGTTCTTAGTGAAAACATAACAGCAACTCACTGGGAAACACTGTGCAACTATCTTTTCTCGCTCAATTTTGCTGATTACAATGGCATAATCATTACGCATGGAAGTGACACACTTGCGTTCACGTCAGCACTTATCGGTCTGATGTTTGCTCACAGCGAAATACCAATCTTTCTCGTTGCCTCAAACAAGCCTCTCGATAGTGATGATGCAAACGGTCTTGACAATTTTGCACTGGCAGTTGACCACATTGCACATAACAAAGCCAGTGGTATTTTCACTGCTTTTGACCAACTCTATCCTGCCACAAAAGTCATGCCTGCTGATAGTTGTCTTGACCGCTTTTCGAGTTACGGTAACATCAACATTGACGAATTTCTCAAAAAGTCACCAATTCACAGAACGCCAAAGCTCCCAATAGACAGAATAACTTTCAATAACGAGATTTTGATGATTTATGGTTATCCAAACATTAATTTCTCTGCTTTCAGACTCACTGACAAAACTCATGCTGTACTATATGTTCCCTATCATAGTGGAACTGCTTGCTGTGATTCTAATAACCCTGACCAGAATCTCACGGACTTTATAACAAAATGTAAAAGCCATGGTGTTACTGTTTATATCAGTAATTTAAAGAGAACTAAAAGCGTTTATGTCACTCTTGACAAGCTGTTGAAGGCAGGTGCTATCCCGTTGTTTGATATATCAGAAGTGTGTGCATATGCAAAGCTTATGATTGCTTATAATCAGAATGTTGTGAGGGTTGACGAGTATCTTAATTCCGAAATGTAATTTAAAAACACGTAGCCTATCTAGCCCAATGCCACGTCAAGAATCATCATGATAAGAAACCCTGCCATAACACCAAATGTTCCAAGGTGCTGATAGTCATCGAGATGTGCCTCAGGGATAAGCTCCTCGACCACAACATACAACATAGCACCTGCTGCAAATGCCAGAAGCCAGGGCATAAGTGGCACTACTGTACCTGCAATCAGCACTGTAATTATGCCGAAAACAGGTTCAACAAAACCCGAAGCCATACCGTAAAGAAAAGCTTTTCCTCGTCCCATTCCTGATTGTCTTATCGGTAATGATATTGCTGCACCTTCAGGAAAGTTTTGTACACCTATTCCGATTGCAAGTGCTATGGCCGCTGCCAGAAGAACACCACTATCGTATTGTGCTGCCAGTGCAAACGCAAGACCTACTGCCATTCCTTCAGGAATGTTGTGGAGTGTCACGGCACAAATAAGCAAAGTAGATTTTTTTAGCCCTTGCTTCACTCCATCCTCACGGTCAAGTCCTGCATGGAAAAACGGTAAAATCTTATCAAGCCCCATGAGAAACATTACTCCCAATATGAATCCTCCGGCAGCCGGTATCCAACCGATCTTACCCAGTTCTTCAGCCTTTTCGATTGCGGGAATAAGTAAACTCCAGACTGATGCTGCTATCATTACACCTGCAGCGAAACCTAAAAATATCCGCTCAATCTTTTCAGATGAAGCTTCTTTTTTAAAAAAGAAAACTACGGCAGCTCCCAGAGTTGTCATCAGAAAGGTGAAACCCGTTCCACAAGCTGCCAATAAAACTGCATTCATAAGCGTGTATCCTTTCGTATAAATATGTCAGATGCTATACTAACATAGTACACTCTATGCCACTATCATAATATTTGACACACTTTTTTCAAATGCAAAAAAATGCACCAGTCATTCGACTGATGCATTTTATTTTTAATATTAAGCAACAAGACCTGAACGTTCAACACCTTCGATGAAGTATCTCTGTAAGAATACATACATGATAAGCAAAGGTGAAATTGCAAGAATACATCCTGATTCAAGCCATACAATAATCATTCTGACACTAATTGTCTGATTGTTGAACAACTGACGCTGTAAGTTCTTGTCGAGGTTTTTAAGTACCAATGCTACCGGCTGGTTATCAGCACCATTTGAGAAGAATGATGATGATACATAGAAGTCATTCCAGTACCAAACGATTGAGAATAGGAATACTGTCAGGAACGATGACTTAGCATTAGGAATCATAACAGTTATGTAAGTTCTCAATGGTCCGCAACCGTCAAGATATGCAGCATCTTCAAGCTCCTTAGGCAATCCTCTGAAGAACTGTCTGAAGATAAAGATGAACAATCCGGCTTTAATACCGTTAGCAAACAATGCAGGTAAATACATTGTAAGTGATGAGTCGATCAAGCCCTGACCACCAAGATCCATACCGAATGGATATCTATACTGGAGGAACAATGGGATAGTTGTAATCTGAGGCGGTACAATAATCATGAGGATTACTATAGCAAACAAAATTCCCTTAGCTTTGAACTTGAATCGTGCGAAACCATAACCTGTAAGAGAGCAAGTAACAACCTGCAAACATGATGAAATAAGATTAAGTCTTACAGTGTTAAAGAAAGTAGTACCGAAATTCATTACATCCCATGTTTCAGAGATATTTGAAAGTGTGAATGTCTTTGGAAGCCAAACTACTGATGGGTCACTCATCTGTTCTGATGGTCTGAATGCAGTAGATAACATGAAAATAAGTGGATAAAGAATTACGAATGACAAACCAAACAGGATAAAGAATCTGAATATTGGCCAAACCATTCCAACCAACTTCTGATTTCTGTTGTATCTGATCTGCTCTGGAGTAAGGTAATTCTCAAGACCTTCCTCTTTCATTTTCTTAAAGCGGGCTTTAATAGCAGCCTTACGTTCTTTTTCTAATTGCTTTTCTTCTTTACGAGTTGCCAATTAAATCCCCCCCTATTCTACTTCGTAATAAACAAACTTATTAACCAATGCAACAACAATAACAAGTATAACAGCAATAATTGCAAAGTATGCCCAAGCCATTGCCGCACTATAACCGTGCTGCCATTCACTACTTGACTTCTGAAGTACGATTTCCATTACCTGGTTTGATGGGTTTACAAATGAGTCAACGATTGTATAAACTACACTTGCAAGAATCATCGGGCTGATATATGGAATTGTAATCTTCCAGAAATATTCCCAAGCTGTTGCACCTTCCATCTGTGCAGCTTCCTTAGCAGAGAACGGAATGTTCTGAAGTGCTGAGAGGAAGAGCAGGATCTGGATACCAGAGTTCCAAACAAGGTTGAAAATATCTGTAGTCAGCGAGTTTATGATCTCAGTAAGTGAATCACTTATGTTCATGATTCCGAGATACTGCAAAAGCTGGTCTACAAGGTTTGTTTCAAACATTGTGCTGAACTGCTCAGAACCACCTGCATAACCACCTGAGCTCATGTTACCATTGATGATATTGATAACAGGACCTGTAGCAATGATTACAGGGAGAAAGAATACAGCTCTTGCAAATGTTCTTCCCTTGAACTTCTGATTGAGGATTACTGCAATAAAGATTGAGAAAATCAAAATCAGAAGTGTTGTCAATGCAGTGTCTTTGAGCATTGCAATCAAAGCTTTTGAATAGTTCTGGTCATGTCTGAAAGCGTCTACGTAGTTGTGCAGACCAAAGTTATTAAGCTGCAAACCACCCTCTGCAACCTTTGTTTCATAGAATGAATAAATCAAAGATTTAATCAGTGGTACAATAAAGAAATAGATTGAACCAATAGCCCAGATTGAAATAAATCCATAGCCATAGAGTGCTTTACGCTTTTCATAAGGGATTTTAAGACCCTTCTGCTTAGGAGGTTTAGTTACTGCTTTAACTTCAGCATTTTTTGTTTTACTCATGCTTTATTTACCTCCTTCCATAGCGTCTGCAAGATTTACAACGTTTCCATCAACTGTTGCAGTTCCTGCAGCCTTGTCAATTACAATTTCAACGTTCTTTGAACCGTCTGTATAAGTTGTTGTAATTGTATTGTTATCATCGCTGATCTCATACTTTGAAATAGTCATATTTGCTACTCCTGAAAGCACTTCATCAGCAACCTTATACTGCTCAGCTGCTACATCGAGCCAACCCTTATAGTTTGTATAATACAAATCGTCATAATCTGTATCCTTAAGCTTTGATGTAGGCTGGTAAGTCATATCATAGTGAATACCTGAACCAGCTGCAAGTGCAAGCATGAGTGTTTGATCAGCATCGGAACTTGCATTAATAGGCTTTGTAGAATATGGTACATAGCCGTGAACTACCATCTGATAGAATGGAATGTCATAGTCTGTAACATTATATCCACTTGAATATACAGGAACATTTGTGATATGTGAAACATAAGGGATTACATAAGCGTTTGCACTGTCTGCAAGAACACTTCCGACTTCCTTTGTTGCCTTTTCATATCCTGCAACAACTGTTTCCATTGTCTTTTCTCTGCTGTAAGGATCTTTCTTTGAATGGTCACTTACAAGCTTGTGTGAATAGTCACCAAAACCAATAGTTTTAAGATCATTTTCCTTATAGCTTGATGTCATTTCATCGAATATCTTAGAATATACATTTGGAGCAACAAGTGCAGGTGCAACGCCCTTATAAGCTACTCCGAATGCCGGACTGTATGAGCTCTGTCTTGAATAAGCACTTGAAATTCTGATTGCTGTGCTTGTAAGAGTCATGTAACCCCAACGACCTGAATCCATTGTAAAGTTGTTCATTGAAGGATAAACTTCAATGCCACTGTTGTTTACAAAATCAAAGAATTCGTCCTCGTCACCCAAAGTTCCTGAAGGATCAACCTCAGTTGAAACTTTTTTCTTCATTGAATAATCTGTCCAGTCATTATAGTTGGCAACAATATTGTCAATACCGTTATCCTTAAGCTTATTAACGATAGTTGCTGCCTCAGTATAACCGGTAATATCTGTCTTAAGACTTACAGGAACACCAACGATTGACTTTGTTTTCATTACACCACCGAACAAGTCAACATAGAAGTTTGTCTTGTTGTCAGTGATCTTTGAAGTCAAGCCCTTGTTTTCGATAAGATAATTTCTGTAAATCTCAGCACAGTCAGCATAGTTTACGTCCTCATTCTTATCAACAGGGTAATACTTAACGCCAAAACGCTTACCCTTGATTTTGCCGTCCTTCTCAAATACTGTGATCTTAATTGAACGTTCACCACTCATATAGAAGCTGTCGTTACCTCTTGTTTCAAACTCGAAAAAGCATGAGTTATATGTCTGGTTGTTCTGACCACTTACCTGTGCGTTTGCAGTAACGTTAGCATCACCGTCAGAAGCGATAGCAACGATACCTGACTTGCCTGATACTGTTGCAAGAACAGGAAGGAATGCCTGCTCGCTTACAGGAGGAGCCATATCTGTTACTGTTGTATAGTTTCTGCCATAAACCTGATGAGTATATGACTTATAGTTTGACTTACCGTTGTTATATTTGATAACTGAACCACTTCCGTCAGGCACTATCATATAACCCTCTACGTCATTACCATTTATGTCCTTTGCAGGAGCTGCAGCAAATGACGGACAGATTGCAATTTTGGTAAGAACTCTACCGTCAACAGGGTTTGGATTTTTTTCTTCAACTTCACTTGAGTCAGCATATACATACAGATTATCGTCCTGAAGTTCATAGTGAACAACAAACTTAACCTTAAAATCTCTGTGGTTGTAGTCATAAGTAACAGCTACACCGTTTGATTCCTTTTTGTACTTAATGCTGGTTGCTCTTGCTGAATATGTAAGGTCACACTCTGTTCTTTTTTCCTGACGAAGGTCACCGACACGAATAGCTACACTTGAAGCGATTGCCTTTCTTGCTGCCGGATTCATCGTCTTACCCTTATCAGGGAGAATTGTATCATCAGCCATAACATTTATTGGAGAAGTCCACCAATACTTGTTTGAAGCCTTAACATACAGACAAAGTCTGTCATTTTCTTCGTCAGCGTACAAAATGTAATTGTCATTTGATGCGACTTCCTCACAGGTTTCGAGTGCAATAGCTTCCTCGTCTGTAATAGGCTTTACCTCTTCTTCGTCGTCATCTGAATCTTCTTTATCAGCATCTGCCTTAGCAGTTACGCTTACTTTTTCCTCTGTATCTTTATCAGCGTTATCATCAGCTGCTATAGAACCAAGAGGCATCAGCATTGTAAGAACTAAAGCAAATACAATCGCTTTTTTATAAGATTTGTTATGCATTAATTTACACCACCGTTTCTAATTTAGCCTCTGATTCTATACGCAATTTCTGTATAAATAGAGTATACGAAAACATACAACTGCTGGAAAAGTGAAAGAAGCAATATTGCAAGGAAGAGGATTATCAACATTGCAACGATTGTCATAATCATTGAAAGCAGTGTTTTACCGAATGTGTACTGGTGAACAGCTCTCATTGCCTGAATCATGAGAACAAGTGACCAACCAAGTCCTACATACTGAATAAAGTATACCCAGATTCCCTCACCCTGAACGAGGAAGTTTGAAAGGAATACTGCAACGAATGTGCAGAAGATGTAAGGTACAAGCGCATAAGCTGAATATATGCAGATGTTTTTTAAAGTACCTTCACCGTTAAAAAGTGTACATATAGCCCAGTTAGCGATTACCCAGGTAACGAAGTAAACTACACTCTGTACAATTATCGGGATAACGTTAAAAATCTTATCGTAAGACATATTAAACTGGAATCCCATAAGTCTGCTTTGTGCAACCATTGCAAGAAACAATAAAACTACAATTACCATTGCTACTTTTAATGAGCCTTGCTTTTTCCAACGCAGATCTTCATAACCTTCTACCGGATGAAAAATAACATGTTTCAACCAGCCCATAGTTGTAAATTCATACATATTATTTTCCCTCCTTTGCTGCTTCTGACTTAGCCTTTTTCTTATCAAAGAGCTTTTTAAGGATTATCAAAACTATGATGATTGCAGCTGCTACTACGATAATAAGAGTAAAGTTTTCTCTGAGAAAATCTTCACGAGCATATTCAAAAGCCTTATCGTAATCGTCCTGATCGTAAGCAATCTTGAAATATTTCAGAGCCTTTGAGTACTCGTTCTGATTAAGAGCTGCCTTACCAAGACCAACATAAGCTGTTGTATAGCCGCCATCACGTTCAATTACTTCCTGCCAAACCTTCTTTGATTCTGTATATTTACCCTGATCATAGAGATCAAAAGCTTCATGTAATACAGCACCAAAAGTTGTTTCAGTAAATATTGTAATATCGTTCTTTGTACCGTCAATTATATAAATGTTGTTGTCAAGTGCTTCAATAGCATTAGGAGCATCGAAGCATCCACGCTGCAATGTATTTTTGCCACCGAAAATACAAATCAGATTACAAAGCTTATCATACTGGAATACACGTCCTGTTTTAAAGTCAAGTACGTTGATGTTACCATTGTTTGAAACAACGATATCTGTAAGCTTTGCGGCAAAGTATTGATTACCAACAAGTCTCTGGTAGTCATTCTGAACGTCACCGAACTTATACTTGTTACCAACATCGTTATCCCAGATGTTATATCCGGCAGGGTTAAGCTTTTTAACTGCGTCTGTGTTGGTTGTAGTTTCTGTTACTGTATAAATGAATCCTTCGTTATCAAGGTCAAAGTTTACATACTCAGCAGGAACGCTTCTTGCCATACCTTCGATCTGGTCATTAGAAGCAATCTTTCTCCAGAGCTTCTGAGCAATTACTGCAGCTGTTGCTTCAACTCGGTTAGCTCCATAGAATCCTGTAAAGCTACCGTCCTTTGAGAACTGTACTGAACCTGTGTTTACCGATTTAACAACGGCATAAACATTTTCAGCGTTATCAACAACTATCTTTGAAGGCTTAAAAGTTTCTGAATCATACAATGCTGAATCAGGCTTAGTATATTCCTGAACCAACTGAAGCTCAGTTGAAGAAACCACTTTAGCCTTAGCTACACGCTGATTTTCAGCGTCAGCAACATACACATACAATTCGCCATCAAGAAGACTCTTTTTAACAAAAAGTCCTGAAGGAGTATTGAATTGTGAAAGTCCATTTTCATTTACATTGATTTCAGTTTTGCCTGTTACACCGTAATAACGACCAATAATCTGCAAATTTTCATCAAGTCTGATAATTCTATTATTTTTGGTATCAGCAACCCAAAATTCTTTACGTGCATCGTCAAGGAAAAGATCTTTTGGCTCGTTAAGAACTACTGAAGCGTCATCACTAACGTACAACGGATCAGAAGCGTCTGCGAGCTTATCAAGACCCATTTCTTTTCCGGTAACGGTTTTGCTTACTCTATAACCACTCTGCGATGGAACTGTATCACCCCATGCGTCATAGTTATAAGTACGGTATGGCTCATCTGCAAAAGCTTGAAATGTCATCATAGTCATTGCTGAGCATGCAGCCATTGTCAGAGTAAGCAGTCTTCTAAGAGATTTTTTCATTCTCGACACTACTTATCACCTATTTCCTTTTCTAATTTTAAAACATTCACTGATTAGTCCTTAATACCTGAATGAGCCATTGTTTCCATAACGTTACCCTGTGCAATAAGGAATACTACCAGTGGTGGGATCATAAGCAGAACTGCTGCTGCAAATGTTACACCCTGACGTGCAAGACCAATCTGAGCGATCTGTTGCACGATTGTAGGCAAAGTCTTGAGTTCTTCAGAGTAAATGAGTGATCCACCCTGAATGTTCCAAGCACCCTGGAAAGCAAAGATAATAAGTGTCATCAATGCAGGCTTTGAGTTCGGAACTACTATCTGCCAGCAGATTCTGAACAATCCTGCACCGTCAACCTTAGCCGCTTCGATCATTGAATCGTGAATGGTTGACATACTCTGACGCATAAGGAACAATCCCATAGCTGTTGAGATGTTAGGCAAAATCAATGCCCAGTATGTATCAATAATATGGAGTTTTGCCATTACGAGGAACTGCATGATCCATGTTGCGTTTGATGCAAAAAGGAGAGCTGTTACGATAATTGTATTGATTGTCTTACAACCCGGGAATTTACACTTTGCAAGTGCAAAACCTGCACAGCAACATACAAACAAGTTGCATACACAAATCACGATAGTTGTGAATACGCTGTTGAATATGTATCTTGAGAATGGAACCCACATACTTGCTGCAACCTTGAACATGTTTGTAAAGTTGATGGTTGTAGGATTCAAAACATAAAGCTTTGGTGGGAATACGAACAGCTCTTCAACCGGCTTCATTGACTGAATGATTGAATAATACAGTGGGAATACCATGAAAATACCCAAAAGTGCGAGAAATATGAATATACAAATATCTCCACCTACTGAGCCATTGATTTTCTTATGTTTATCTCTGACTTTGAGGGTTTGAATATCCTTCTTCTTTTTTGCCATGTCGCATCCACCTCCTTAATCAAGATACTTGCCTAACAGCCAGTTTACTCCCTTATTAGCAAGGAGCATAGCTGCGAACAATACGAAACATATTGCTGATGCATAACCCATTTCATATCTGATACTACCATAGTCAGTAGCATGGTTCATGATTGTATGAGCTGCATAGTCTGTTGATGGAAGACCAACGAGGTTCTGTCCAACATAACCTACTGTAAATGATGTTGAAATCTGCATTACAGCAGCGAACAAAAGCTGAGGTCCCATTGATGGAATAGTAATTGTAAACAATTCCTGCCATCTGTTCTTGATACCTTCAATAGCACCTGCTTCGTACATTGACTTGTCGATGTTCTGGAAACCTGCTCGGATAGCAAGGAATCCTGCACCCATTGAAATCCAGAGCTGAACAATGATTACAACTGCAAGAATATAGTTCTTGTCAGTAAGGAACTGGACAGGCTCATTGAACAATCCGATATCCATCATGATAGCGTTGATGTAACCATATGAGTCACCTGAAAGGATGAGCTGCCATGTTACATAAACTGAAGTAGTCATTGATGGTGCATAGAAAACAAACGTAAAGAATGTTTTCAGGAATGGATGCATCTCGTTTATCAGCCATGCAATGATAAAGCTGAGTATGTATGAGAATGGACCTGTAAAGATCGCAAACACAAGAGTGTTTTTAACTGCAATCATGAATACATCGTCGTTAAGGAACAATGTATAGAAGTTTGAAAGTCCCACAAATTTAGGAGTTTCGATCATGTTAAAGCTTGTGAAACCAAGTGGGAGTGACATACAAACCGGAGCAATCGTGAAGATAATGAATAAAACCATGAATGGTGCAAGAAGTCCATAGCAGCCTTTATTCACTCTCATCATGTGCAATGTATATGCAAACTTGCTCTGCTTGTTCATAGGAACAATTACATTTGATTTTTTGGCCATTATTTACTCCCCTTTCCTATTCATCATTTTTATTAAGTCCGAGGTCATCACGCTTACGGGTAATTTCTTCGTTGATGTCCTTGTTATACCAGAACAAAGTATCACGAGAGTTTTCGTAGTCGTTTACAACCGTTCTGAATGCATTCATAATGTTACGAGTTACACCGTATGATGCAGGAATGATTGGAATTTCAACCTGTGAGTTGAACTGCTCTTTAAGAAGTGCAACTTCTGTATTTGTCCATGAAAGTTCATCAAGAGCTTCAACGTTTGCAGTTGAGAATCTACCCATTTTACCAAGGATTGATTCAATGTCATTACCATATTCAACCTGTGTTTCTTTTGATGTAAACCACTTAGCAAAATCCCAAGCACCTTCCTGGTCAAATGCCTTCTTGAAGATGATAGCACCTGAACCCTGTGAGTTAGCTGCATGGTTGATAGTTCCATCTTCCTGAAGTGTACCAGGTACAGGCTGGAAGTTCCAGCAACCCTTAATTTCAGGAGCAGCAACTGTCAGCTGGTTAAAGAACTGATAGTTCTGGATAAGTACAGGCATATCACCTGTTCTGAAACGTGTGAATGCGTCATACTGCTGCTGGAAGCTGTATGTTGTATAGAACTTTGTCCACATATCGAAAGCATTGATAGCTTCCTGAGTATGGAATGTAGTCTGAGTCTGACCTTCGTCATAATAGTTAAGACCCTGCTGGAGCAAGAGCATTGCAAATGTGTTACCTGCTTCAGTGATTGGTGAAACGTATGTCTGTCCACCCATGCTGAGGAGTACAGGAAGAATAAGACCAACTTCCATATAGTTTCTCTGGAGTGTAGGAAGTGTTCTTATAAGTCTGTCCCATGTCGAGAAGTCAACTGCCGGGTCGATACCATACTGGTTAAGAATATCTGAACGATAGAAGAGCATTGGGAATGTCTGCTCAATAGGCAATCCATAAACTCCACCGTTATACTCATAAAGGACTGTTGCATCTTTAGCAAATCTCTTCTTTATCTCATCAAAGTCATCATACTGTGAAACGTCTGTAAGCACTCCACGGGCAGCAAGCTGAATCGGGAAGTCACCACCGATGAACAAACCGAGGTCAGGACCCTTGCCTGCGAATGTAGCTTCAAGTACACCACCTGTTACCAACTGGAGGTTTACTGGTGTCTTTGCGTTCACGTTATAGTCGTTTGAGATAAGTGTCTGAACAGCGATAGCGTTATCACGTCCGAGCATTGTCCAGCATATCATAGCCTTTTCGTTCTCTTCTGTGAGGTTGTTATAGTCCTCAAAGAATGAACCGATGAAAGCATTAAAGCTGAATGACAGTGACTCAAAGAATGTACTTTCAGCTGATGAGAATTCCTGATCTGCTGTTGCAAGCTCAATAATATCCATTTCCAGAGGCTGTTCTCTGTACTGGCTTACCCATGCTGAAAGAGATGTAACGTTATCCTTGAGCTGAGTCATCATCTCAGGGATTCTGTCAGGCTTTGAAGTACACTTGTCAAGAATAATTGCCATTTTGTTCAAAGCTACAGCTTCTGTACCACCTGTACCTGAAAGCTTTTCGATCTGACCTTCGATCTCACCCAATCTCTTTGAATAAGCTTTGAAGTCGTCAACAATCGTTGGAATAGCCTTGTCGATCATATAGTTGTTATATTCGTCAGGATCAGGACCTGTGATCTGACGGATTCTTCTATAGTAGCTGTTGATGTTGTATACTACTTCGTCAAGTTCACCCATGATCTCACCGATTTCACCCGGAACGGCTTCAAAAGCGATCTCATGCTCACCTTTCGACAGATAGAAATACATTATCTCTCCATCTGCTGTCTTAGGTACAGTAACACTCCATTCAGTGTCATAATAGAACTTGATCTGATTTGCCTCAAGATTCGGTACAACGCCATCAATATAAAGTCTTCTGTTGGAATACATACCACGCATTGTATCCTGTCTTCCACGAATACCTATTTTATAATAGCCATCCTTTTCAACATTCACTTTATATGTAATAGTCTGTGTTGCAAGTCCCCAGCCACCATCTTTACCGATAGTATTATATCTTGTTTTTGATGCACTGGTTCCGTTTACAGAAGAAGTAACACTTGAGTTTCTGTCAGCTGTTGGGAAAAGTGTTCTGTCTGATTTATAATCTGCCATTTCAGCTTCAAGCTTTATAATCTGACCTGTTGCCTGCTTCAGATCGCTTTCACTTGGAGCTACATATTTCTCAGGTGCTTTATACTGATAGAATTTAATATAATCAATAGCAAACTGAGCCTTCTGGGATTTCAGAGTAATAGTATGCTTACCTTTTTCAATATAAAAACCGAGAGGTTCATTAAAGAGTCCGTCCACATCTTTAAGAGGTGATACCTGCCAGCACACTTCCTCGACTTGTCCAGGACGCATATCGTTTCCACGTGTATCCTGAAGAATACCCTTATCGCCTGTTTTGTTTACCCATCTCTTTGAAAGAGAAATTCTTGATGCTGTTGTATACGGACAAACATCATCAATGAGCAAACCAAATTCGATTTCGGTTGTTCTTCCGGCAAGAGCCTCGTATCCCATTTCGATGTTATAGACACCTGTTTCAGGTACATCTACTTCATAAGATACGCTACCCTCCTGATTAGACCACTTCAAAACGTTGTCTTTACCATCAACAGTAGTAACTTCTACTTCTGCACCGTCGCCGGCGCTTACGTAGTCTTTACCTGCAATAGTAAACTCGCAGTCCGGACGTGGATCGTCCTTGTGTCTTTTTACATAGTTGGTGTAAGCGTTCTCACGATTGCTCGCATCAACCATCTCAGCATTAATGTCCTTGATTACGGACAAGCCCTGGTTATTAACAGCGACATCATTATCGCCTTCTGACTCTGCAAATGCAGGCACGCACATAGTCGCAGACAAAGCCAAAACCAAAGCCGATGAAACAACACGTCTGAATAATGTGTTTTTCACTGTGAATCCACCTTTCCTAATAAATTGCTGATTTTCTGAAACTTCTTCTGTACCGATCAGTCTGAAAACTTCTGACAATCAGAACTATTTTGTATTCAACCTTAAACGGATAATAAAAAAACAACAACAGCCTAATATGTATCAATCACTGGTTCATCACCGGTTTATCACATATAGACAAAAACGATAGTGAGATTTTATTAAAATCTCACAAATAATATTAATCGCTTTTAAATTTTATAATTCTACAAATTTATTCATAAAATAAACAAACAAACCATAAAAATCAATTGCTTTTTTATAAGAAATATCCAAAAAGCGTATTAAGCTAATATTAATTATATCAATTCTTTATACTTTTGTCAAGAGTCATTAGCTAATAATTAACCCTGTTTTTACATGCCGAAAAACACTTTGTTAACACTGCACAAATCCACAACTATATATTTATGCACATTTCACCAAGCTGTTCTCGATTTCGTCAAAAAGGCACTGAATTTTTTGTTGCTAAGCGCTAAAAAGCGCGTCATTTTTTGCCAAAGTTATTCGCATTTGTGAATTTGCACAAACCAGCTCATATTTCAACTCCGAACCATCAAACAAGCTTGCTAAAAATGACAAATTTCACTATTCAATAATATTATAATTTGCTTACAGATATACCAAAATCGCAGAAAGGACTAAAAAAATGAGTGTAACAATACTGACAGACAAAAGCTGTCTTAAAACAACTGCCATTTTACATGGCGATCTTGACCACCATACTGCAAAATACATTCGCAGTAAAATTGATGCAGCTATCCGTGAAAACAACACACAAAAGCTCATAATTGACTTTGCAAACGTCAGCTTTATGGACAGCTCAGGTATAGGACTCGTTATGGGACGATATAAGATAATGAAAGAACTTTCAGGAGAAGTTGTTATCGCAAATCCTCCTGCTTACATCAGAAAGGTCATGCAGCTTGCAGGGCTGAACAAGCTCTGCCCTATAATCACAACTTACCATGCTGACAAACCTTCCGCAACAGACGATCAAAAAAACATAACGGAGGAACAGGACCATGAAACAGAAAATAGTCAACGAGCTTAAAATGACCTTTCCGAGTCTTTCGGAAAATGAACGCTTTTCAAGATTAGCCGTAAGTGGATTTCTTTCACAGCTTAATCCTCAGATTGACGAGCTTTCAGACATAAAAACTGCTGTATCCGAAGCAGTAACAAACTGCATTGTCCATGCTTACCGCAATGTTACGGGACTAATCTTCATACAGGTAAGAATAATGGAAAACAGCAAAGTATACATAAAAATCCGTGACAAAGGCTGTGGCATACCGGATATAAAAAAAGCTATGGAACCTCTTTTCACAACTGCTCCCGAAGAAGAACGTGCCGGTCTTGGCTTTGCCGTTATGGAAAGCTTTATGGACCAAATAAAGGTTCGCAGTGCTGAAGGCAAAGGTACGACAGTCATCATGGAAAAAAGCTTAAAATCAAGGAAGGCTTTATTCAATATATGAAAAAGGATGATAACAACGCTCTTGCCGAAAACAATCTCGGACTTGTTCACCTGTGTGCTAACCGTTTCAGGAACAAAGGCATCGAATATGATGATCTTTACAGTGCAGGGTGCATAGGATTGCTCAAGGCATCAAAGGCTTTTGATCACGACAGAGGTGTGCGTTTCTCGACTTATGCCGTACCTGTAATACTCGGTGAAATCAAACGTCTTTTCCGAGATGGCGGTACAATAAAAGTCAGCCGTACTCTCAAAGAGCTGTCACTTCATATATCAAGACATCGTGAGCAGTTTATACTCTCCGAAGGCAGAGAGCCGACTATTGAGGAACTTTGCCTTATATCAGGTCAACCGACTGAAACGGTTATCGAGGCATTAAACGTAGCCTTGCCACCACTCAGTCTTACAAACTCAGGTGAGGATTCTGACAACAGTGAGTTTGATATCCCTACCGAATCCCCTGATCTGTCCATAACAGATCGCCTTTCACTCAGACAGGTGATGAGTGACCTTGATGTAAAAGATCGTCAGCTCATTTATCTCAGATACTTTGAGAACAAAACTCAAGTCGAAACTGCTAAAATTCTTGACATGACTCAGGTTCAGGTTTCAAGACGTGAAAAAAAGCTACTCAGCTTTATGCGTCAGGAATTGCATAATTAATCTATGAAATTAGTTTTGCCACAGCAACATTACCATAATAGTATATGTCTTGCAAAGTTTGCTTAAAGATGCTATAATAATATTATCATGTTTAAGGACGGTGCAAACTATGCAGCAATATCTTGAGATTGGTAAGATTGTATCTGTTTTCGGGCTGAAAGGCGAGATCAAGGTACAGCCGTGGTGTGACTCCCCTGATTTTCTGTGCGAATTTGATACGCTTTATTATAAAAGTGGTACTCCCGTTATTATCGAAAGAGCAAGAGTTCAGAAAAACATTGCTATTATGAAAATCAAAGATATCGACACTGTTGAACAAGCTCAGGCAATACGCAACCGTGTGCTTTATATGAACAGAGATGACGTTGAGCTTGAACAGGGTAGTTATTTTATCCAGGACCTTGTCGGACTCACCGTCAATGATGCCGATACTAATGAAACTTACGGCAAAATAACTGAAGTCAGTAAAACTGGTGCTAACGACGTTTACTATATAAAAAATGATGATGGCAAAATGTATTACATCCCTGCTATTCCTCAGGTAATAGAAAATATCGACCTCGATTCAGGTATTATGACTATCCGTCCTCTTGACGGCTTGTTTGATTAATCAGTATAAAGGAGCTTAGTCATAATTATGAGAATAGACATTGCAACATTATTTCCTGAAATGCTGGAAAATTATCTGAGCGAAAGTATAATAGGAAGATCTCGTGCAAAGAATATATTTACGGCATGCTGTCACAATATCCGTGACTACACAGAGGACAAGCATCGAAGAGTTGATGATACTCCATACAGCGAAAGACAAGGTATGCTTATGCAGGCTCAGCCGATATACAAATGCTGGCAGGCAGTCTGCAACATGACAAAAAGTCAGCCGTATGTTATATATATGTCACCACAGGGAAAGACTCTTACTCAACAAAAATGCAGGGAACTTTCAATGCTTGATAACATATTTATATTATGTGGGCATTATGAAGGTGTAGATAACCGAATAATAGAAAAAATCGTTGACGAGGAAATTTCAATCGGTGATTATGTGCTTACAGGTGGAGAGCTTCCTGCTCTTGTACTTGTTGACAGTGTTGTGCGTATGCTTGAGGGCACTCTTTCAAGTCAGCAGGGTTATACTGATGAGAGCCATTTCAACGGTTTGCTTGAATATCCACAATATACCCGTCCTGAAGTCTGGGAAGGGATGAGCGTTCCAAAAGTTCTGCTTTCAGGGCATCATGCAAATATCAAAAAGTGGCGTCATGAAAATTCTCTAATCACAACAAAGCAAAAACGTCCTGAGCTCCTTGAAAAGTATCCCCTCACTGAACAGGATATTATCATATTAAACAACTTTTCAGAAGCCGATGGCGATATTTAACACTTTTTAGATTATTATTGTTAAAAGTTCTGTATATAATTGATTAATATTTCAATTTTCATTGTGCAAAGTTAACAAACTACTTACTTTAAATTTAGCCATTATGAGCAAAAGATTAGAAAAAACATTAAAATTTTATCTTTGTTCATTTTTATCGTTGACTAAATTGAAGTTGTCCTGTATAATATATATAGTATTTTATTTTTTGTGATTTATTTATGAAAACTTTTTGATAGGAGAGATTTAATTATGTTCGTAAAAGATGTAGTTGTACAGAATCAGGTCGGCTTACATGCACGCCCTGCTACTTTCTTCATCCAGAAGGCTAATGAATTCAAATCATCTATCTGGATTGAAAAAGAAGATAGAAGAGTAAACGCTAAGAGTCTTCTTGGTATTCTTTCACTCGGTATCGTTGGTGGTACTTCAATCAGAATCATTGCTGATGGTACTGACGAAGAATTGGCTGTTCAGGGACTTGTTGATCTGGTTGACAGTGGTTTCTCTGAGAATGCAAGATAATTTTATCTGATACAAAAAAGCGTCTGACATAAAAATGTCGGACGCTCTTTTTTATTGTTGTGGCGGATCTCCAAAAGGATATAATTCCTGATAGTTATTATATTCTGATTCGGTTAGATTTGAACCTCGTGGAATAAGACCTGTACAATCCGCTGATGAACAGCAAGGATTATATTTATCAAGCATAACTTCCCTGCTATCAGTCTGTGCCCTGCGAAACGAGTTGGCACATTTTTGCAGTTCTTCAAATGTCCTTATATCCCTGTTCATCAGCTTACGCTGAACTGCAGGTGACAAGGTCTGAAAAAACTCGTTGCTTGATGTATCCTGATCAAGCAGGTCCGACAGACACAAATGAACATCGTTGTGCATATAAAACCTCCCTTTAAGTTGTAAAAGTATTATACGCCGTTGATTAAACTCAATTCATCAAAGCTTCTTACAATATTTGCAAAACAAATTTATTTTTATCTCTAAGACTGTTGTATCTTCAAAACATTCTTTTCTATCAATCTTATAATAAAACAATAATCCGTCAACACTATTGCGTTAACGGATTATTTTGGCTGGGGTAAAAGGATTCGAACCTTTGGAATGTCGGAGTCAGAGTCCGATGCCTTACCACTTGGCGATACCCCAATATTCAAGTGTAATGGTTGGGATAGATGGATTCGAACCATCGGAATGACGGAGTCAAAGTCCGTTGCCTTACCTCTTGGCTATATCCCAATATCTTTCCCGAATCATACAGCTTTTATATTATATCACACTGTCTATTAAATTACAATACTTATCCGCTTTTTTTACAATATCGTAACAAAATATTAATTAAAATAAAACCGCCGGCTTTCACCGACGGTCTTTTTTTAATCTTCGATCATATTAAACTTTTTAAGCATTTGCACAAATTCTTCAACATCCTCAGTTGCTTGCTCATAGCTGATACCGTAAGTGTCAATCAGATACTTTGCTGCATCATCTTTTGTTGCTCCTGATTCGGAAAATATATTGAAAAGCTCTACTCCCTGCTCGTTAAGTCGGAAAATACCATTAACAAGCTTGGTTTTGTCAGCAAGCGGTATGATTATATCTTCGCCTGCTATGTGCTTTAGCTTATATCCGTCTTTGATCTTCATTTGTTACCTCCCAAGAACACAGGCAGACCTTGCGAGTCTGCCTGATTCATGAAATTTAAGTTCGATTTTTAGTTAATCCCATGGGTCCGGAGCAACGATGTCAGGAATTGTTACAGTTGTACCTGATACGGAAACTGAACCTGACTGAGTCATACTCGGTCCCATTATTGCTTCTACAGCAAATTCATAAAAATCTATGAAAGGCTTATTATATATCTTTTCCATTAATTATATCTCCTTCCCTTAAATTAAATTGTACTCATGTACTTTTCATCACCGGCTGTTACAGTTACACAATTATCTGAGAATGCGAGAGTATACTTAGGAGCTCCATCAATTATTTGCTTATAAATGATGTATGTTCTTGCTGTTCTCTGTCTGCCCTTCTTTGTACCTGTAATAGACATAAGTACCTGGTTGTTCAATTCATGATTAAGCTGTTCGTATCTTAATGTTGATACTGCAATACGTCCGTCATCCGGAAGATTTAACTCACCAAGCTCGTTGATAGTTACAAGGGTTTCAATAGTTCCATCCTGAAGTTTTGCTTGATCCGGTGTATAGAGAAGTCCTCCTCCTACATATTCTACACCATCAGGAATGTAGAACGCACAGTTGAATGTGATCTTATTATAAGCTGTAGTAGTATCATCTGTGAATCCATACATCTGAATGTTCTCAGGATCAATAAATGTTGCAACTTTTCGTTCTGGAGTTCCTTCAACATAGCAAGCTTCAAATCTTGCATTTGTCCAAGCAGTGAAGAAAATCTCACTATCATATGAATAGATCTGTCCGTTCAATAACCAGTGTGAGAATTCACCGTATTTTGACTCATTTGCAACAAGCTTAATCTTCTGATAGTTACCTACAAGGTAAATTTCATGTGGTTCAACAAGATCAGTAAACTCACCTGTAGACTCATTGGAAGTAAACATAGTACCATCAATAAGAGTTACTTCATATTGACGATCAGGTACTGTATAATGTGCTGTAAACGTTACCGTTGTACCCTGTTTATATTTTAGCTTTTCAAGTTCCTTTGCAAGCAACTCAAATGCAGCATTATTATTCAATGTACCGTCGTCGTTTACGTCATCGCTACCGCCCAATGAACCATCCGTGTTAACATCAGAAACTTTAAGTATTGCAGGGTTACCATCTGGATCTGTGTATTCCCAACGGTCAATCTTATAACCCTGAACCTTAAGGTATCTTGGTACCTTAGGAGTGAATGTTATAAGACCTGCGTCAAATGATGTATCTGAATACTCACTTGTCATAAGTGAGTTTCCAAACATATCCTTGAAGATGAAGTTTGCACCTACTGTGATTTGTGATGGCTTATCAGGTGTTGATGCAGTATAGAACTTGATATAGTCATAATATGCTGTACCAGGTGTTTCAGTGTGGTTACCTTCAGAGTAAATAGCAGTGTCGTTTTTATTACCCTCGTCATAATAACCACTTGCATTATTGCCGCCCTGTTTAATCACCAAACCACCATTTTCTTGGAGACGCATTCTTGCAGAGTCACGTAAGAGGTTGTTATGGTCTGTAGCCACTGAAATGTAATACTGACCAACCGGCATACCTGCAGGAATTGAAAGGTCAACTTCCTGTACGTTCTCACGTGCTTCCTCACCATTATTTGTCATCCAACGACCTGTCCAACCATTTGTGTTTGCAGCATTAATAGGAAGCTGCTTATAGAATGCTGTCTGAAGTTCTCCGTCATTAGCTTCAGCGTTATTAAGAAGATAATCTGATGCTGCGTCTGGTTTTGCATATTCAGACAGTGACCAACCGTTTGCCCTAAGAGCTGCAGTCTGCTCAGGTGTAAGTTGAGCAGTTGTATAGATGTTTACATAAAGAGAATCTTTATTCCAGCCATCAATCTGATTGAAATCCCTGAAGTAAGTTGGAAGGTCACCGTAGTTATAACCAACTGCAAATTTAAATGGTTCATAAAGCTGTTCTGCAATTTTAAATGGAATTGCGATACCAGATGTAGGACCTGTCAAAGCTACAGCCTTACCACCGGAATAACCTTCGGTTACGATCTGGTGAGCCGTATATGGCTTATTGTCCCAATTCTGAATTTTTGTTCCTTCATTATCAGTTACAACCTTTGGTTTGTCATAAGGCATACTATCAGCACCGTAACCAAGTGTATCATGTGTCCAATCACGACCGAAGAATGCATCGTTAGAAATCTTTTGACCATTACCACCATTAGCAGCGGCAAGATCTGCTGCGGTATAAGTTTTGCCATCTTCAGTAATATCACCTGTTTGACCCTTTGAAACAATGTAACCTTCAGAAATAAAGTCTACAAAGTCTTCAGCCTCAAACTTAATTTCCTGAAGCTTACCGAAGTTAGCGTAAATGATTCTACCAGCCATGTCTGCTGTGATTGTAAGTCTTGAGCTTGTTTCAGTAACATCAGGGAAAACATCAGTGATAGGAACTACATTCTTACCGTCTTCTGTAACGATTGTCCAGTTAACGAACTTATAGCCTTCCTTAGCTACAGCTGTAATTCGTTCGTTAAGAAGGTAATATACATTAGCTGATACCTGCTTATTTAATGAACCATATGATGCGTTATTTACTCTAAATGTTGGCTGAGGATTTAATGGGTCTTCTGTTATATCAGCCTCAACACCATAGATTGCAAATTCTCTAACCCATGACCAGTCTGGTGAAGCCTGAAGAACTGCCTTAACCTTGTCAGCATCAAGTACTGGATCAAGTTCGTAAGAAATTCTTTCAAAGCCCTGATCTCCTGAAGTCTGTGGATTACCTAAAGTCTGATGTGGAATTGCCAGTTTACCTTCGCCACTTGCAGGGTCAAGGTACATTCTCAAGTCATATCCTTTTGCATCAACTACAATTTTAACTCTTGAGTATGTTGCAAACAATTCGTTGACGTTAAAATTGAGCTCATGGTCGTTGCCTTGACCAAGCTGGAATCCATCGCTAGCGAATTTATCAATAAGTACCCATTCGCTGTCATCCCATTCTGTATCAAGGAATCGAATACGATCTGTTACCCAGTTATAAAGTCCGTTCTTCTGAGCGTCATAAGTTTTTCCATCATCTGCGAAGTATCCACTAAGACCTCTATCGCCCCAGAAGCCGCCTTGACTATCCGGATATTCATTAGTTGCATCTGTATACCACTTATCACGGTTTCTGTTAATTTCATCTGAATATGTTGTTGGGAATTCGTTGATGAATGATAAAATAATTGTTTTTGGGTCTTTTGCAGGGTCGTTCCTCAATTCTTTCCATCTATTGCGTACAATAGTCTTGAACCAATCCTGCTCATAAAGCTTCTTGTACCATGTGTTTACATTGTCCTGGTTATTATTCTGATCATCGCCACCATAAATGTAAAGACCATATGGGCTGGTTACACGGACCTCGTCACCAAGTGCTTTATCGAAGTCCCAAGGTGGGCTGAATATAAGCTTAGCACCTGCACCCTTATCTTTATATACATAGAAGCTTGATCCACCTGCGTCAGGGTTCTTTGTTAATTCCTGAAGGATAAACATATCAACCAGTGAATTAATGTCAACCTTTGTTTTAATATCAGACTCATTACCGCTCATGATAGTAGCAGCAATGTCACTGAGATATTCATCAATAGCGTTTACTGTGTCGTTAGTGTTTGTTACCTCTGTGCTCTGGTTACCGAGGTTTTCAAATGTTGTAGCATCTGATGGTCTTCCGTCAGCACCTTCTGTTGCACATTCAGGGATACCATCCTTGATTGTGAACAGCTCGCTCCAGCCGCCACCACTTACTCTTACTACATAATCTTCTGCAGGGTTGCCTTCTGCGTTCATGTTAGCTGCAAGCTTATCCCACTCTGCAAGGAATCCGATGTCGTCGATATTGTTTGTGTTGCTCTCTGCCATCTGGATGTTTACACGTCCACCGCTTGAACCTACCTCGGACTTTTCAACGAGGAGATATACACCCTGATACTCTCCGTTGATATAAAGTTCAACAGGCTTTGTATCTGTTACGAATGGAAGGTTTGGCGAGAGTGCCTTTCTTGCCCAGTCAAATGCAAGCTGATTTCTCATCATTGTTCTGTCAGCATGGTTTGCAAGCAGAATCCATGTCTTGTTTTTCTCAGAACCCATATCGAATGGCTTAACTGCCTTTTCAAACTTAATCTGGAATGGTTTCTTATCAAGTGCCCATGTTGAGTTTCCTCTGCCCTTGATTTCTACCTGCATAGGACGAGTAATGGTTTCCTTAAGAACCTTGTTCTCTGCGTCTACTATATTACCTTCTGCGTCAGTATAGTTGCCATTAGCATCTTTATAGTAAACATCTTCTTGTACAGTCGGTAATTCCCAATCTGTATTTGCAATTGTAATTGCTGATTTTTTATACTTAGTATCCTTAGTTGCATTGCCCCAAGCAGCATTAAAGCTTTCGCTGTTTTCGCTTGTTGTAATGTCGAAAATAGGCATATCATATGCTACATAATCAAACTTAGCATAAAGTTTTTTGCCTTCAGAAACCTCTGTTGAAGCATCATTTGTGATAAGGTTTTTACAATCTTTGTCACTGTACCAACCAACAAACTCCCAATCTCTTGCACTATTTGTTGATGCTGTAAGTGTGTTGCCGGACTTAGCAACGCTACCAGCGTTCTTATGTGGGAGAACTTCTGCATATTCGTCTAAAGCTGGCTCTTTACCACCTGTTTTTGTTACTTCTATCTTCCACAAGTTGATCCAGTTGTTGCCACCAAATACACCTACACCAGCATAATATGTGCCTGTGCCATGTTTAAACTTGTCACCAGTCATTACAAATGTAGCTGGATCATCGAACATACGATCCCATTCAGGTTCTCCACTGGTATGAAGCACAGGATTAGTATTACTTTCATACAAATCCTCTAAGTATTCGCTACCATTGTACCACCACAAGCATGCATATGCATTCTCTTTTGCCTTTGCATACAATTTAATAGTATATGTAACATCTGCACTTGTGTCATCAATTATAAATGGTAACGCTACTCTTGAACCACTTGGAACCGAACTGCCATTATTGTTCAAGAATGAAGGTGTTTTTGATGTATCCACCTTGAAATTGCCACTTGTAACTCCGCCAAAGTATACAAGTTCTGAATTCAAATTAGTAGTACTTGTACCGTTATCAGCAACAGCAAAAATCTCCTGAGGCCATGAAACTGATGGAGTTGGTGCATTAGCTTCAAAGTTAGCCTTCAAAGATGTATTTGCATTAATTGTTGCTGTGTAAGAAGCGTTTGTTGAAACTACTGCATTGCTATTGTTGTTATCTGTCCAATTAACAAAACGATAACCATTGTCTGGTGTAGCTGTGAATATAGCAGTTCCGCCTGCTGTTACTTCTGACTTATCAACACTTGCTGTACCACCTTCGCCATATGTTGCAGTTACAGTGTATGTTGTTGGTGCATCAGCTTCAAAGTTAGCCTTCAATGATGTATCTGCATTAATTGTTGCTATGTAAGAAGCGTCTGTTGAAACTACTGCATTTTCATTGTTGTTATCTGTCCAGTTAACAAAATGATAACCACTGTTTGGTGTAGCTGTGAATGTAGCAGTTTCACCTGCTTCTGCTTTTGACTTATCAACAGTTGCTGTACCACCATTGCCAGCTGTTGCAGCTACAGTATATTTTGTTGGTTCAGGATCTGCGCCACCAACACGAGTACCATAGAAAGTAACTTTTACATCTGCATTACCTTCATAATAGAACTTAACATTGCTCTGACCAGCAACATTTGGATATGGATTTTCAGTTCCATCAAGCTTACCGCTTGTACTTTTCATATTTCCGAAATATTTTTCAGAAGAATTAACCATGAACTTGTTAAATTCGTTTCCATTAGTAGAAATCATTTCAAATCTAACATTTGTATAGTTGGTAAAATCAAATGTACCAATTTCATGTTTTCCCCAACTACTGTTTCCAGTAGCAGTAAGTGTTCCAATTTCAACCTCTTCCACCAGTTGACCCTTTAACAATAGAAAGGGCCTTGAATCCTACTTTATCTTTATCATCGTTCTTGAAATAAAGGTGAATTTCTTTATAACCACCTTCTGTAGGTGTAACGGTAAGAGTAGGCTTGTAAACAAAATAACCGTCATCTTTCCATTCATAACCCGCAGGGAGTTTGCTATGATCATTTCTCATCTCCTCAGTGATTGTTGCCATTGGGAACTGACCATAATCTTTGTTGCCAATCTGCAATTGAGGCATATCACGTACTGCAGTTTCGTTATTCAATGCGACATCAAGAGTGAATGTGTAAGCTTGATTTGCATCAAATTCATATTGGCTTCTTACCTTTGCATCATCGCCATTTTTGTATCCTGCCTGATACTCTTTCGTAGTTGAATCAACAAATTTATCTTTATATTCTTCACTCCAATTAGTAAAAATATCAGGACCATCACCACCAGAAGACTTTTTAAGACTAATAGTCACACCGTCTGCAGCTGCTGCTGAAGCAAACAAGCTTGCACTTGGCAACATTGTTATAGCCATAGCGATAGCAGATACTAAACTTACGACTCTTTTCTTTAAGCTTCGCATAAAAATTTCCTCCTTAATTTAATATTGATTTCGGAAAAACAGGTGTACACATTCAAAAACTCCCTGTTCAACCGATCTTTTTAAAGAAAATGGGTATAACTCGCCCCTTTCTTACAGGTTAATTATACACTCATTTAACAATAATGTCAAGGGCAAACGGTACAAAATTGAATGTATTTTTGCACAAATATAAGCGAAAAAATTGTACAAAACATATCTTATTAAGAACATTCAGGGGCTTTAACGATTAAGCTTCAATAATATCTGAAACTTTGTATTATATTATTTGTCAAAAACAAACAAATTCATAGCTTCAAATTTAGTTAAAAGTATCATTGCAAATGTGATGAATATGTGATATAATACCACTGACAATTATGTTGGGTGACTATCTCCCAATGCGTTGTATAATAAAACATATGGAGGAAAACAAAATGAAGATTTCAAAGATTCTTGCAGGCATTTCTGCAATGGCGGTAGCTGCAACACTTGCAATTTCAGCATCCGCAAAGACTACAATTACACTCACAGAATCTGAAACAGGGGCATGGGTTACATGTTTCCAAAAGTGGGAATCCGAAGGCAGTTCTATGGACAATTACATTGATGCTAAGTCTTTTACCAAAGATACTCCAATTGAAGTTACGATTAATTATGACTTGACAGAAAATTTTGAGGCAGACGGATATGCAAACATCAAGCCTTGTCAAGCTGCACAGGGTTGGAAAGCATTATCAAAACTTGATCCAAGCTACATTCAGGGTCTCAGAACACTTAATGTAGATTGTACCTATGATGTAAGCGGTGTTGGTTACATGTACACAGGTGACGATGCTTTGGATGCAGACGGCAACACAATCGTTGTTCCTTATGCAATGCAGAAGGCTGGCGATATTACAACTAACGATCCTGATAACCATGTTATGAAGTTTACAATTTCAGCAGATTGCGTAAATTATCTTGTTGACAGTGCTACAGAAACTGAAGCAAGCTACAATGGTATTCAGTTCCAGGTTAATAATATAAAAGTAAATTCAATTGAACTTTCTCAGGATGGCATTAAGATGGCATCAACTGTTTCAGGTGTAGAAGCTCCTGGAATCATCGTTACTGACGATAGTGGCACACCTGTAGACCCTGAAAACCCTGATGATTCAACACCTGATGATTCAACAACTGATGAGCCAACAGATTCAGATACACCTGCTGACTCAACAACAGATGGAACTTCAAAGCCTGACGCTACAACAACAGATTCTTCAAAGACAGATTCATCATCAAAGCCTACAACAACAACATCTACATCAAACAAGGACGCAAGCCCTAACACAGGTGTTGCTGCAGTAGCAATTGCTGGTCTTGCACTTGCAGGTGCTGCACTTGTAGCTACAAAGAAGAAATAAAATTCAACTAAGCAAAAATAAGCTTCGCATTAAGCGAGGCTTATTTTTTTGCCCTGAATTATACAGACAGTACAATTCAGGGCTGTTCAATACTTATATGTGATTATTTTATGTTGTATTCATTTTAAATTTCCACTTAAAATTTTGTTCTTTATCTTTATACACGCTTCAATATGCATAATCCAAGCCCTACTAATTTGCGTGTATCTCAATGTTTAAAACACGTAGTGTGCTGATTCAAGCGATGCTTGAATCGCTTTCTTTCGGCTTTCAAGTGTTACTTGTTTTACTTATGCCATTATATATATTATACTAAAATACGTAAAAACAGCTTTGAATTTTAGCTAGATTTATGAAAGGATGAGGGACAAATAAAATAGTAGAAAAAACTACGTTTAATTTTTGCAAAAAATAAGAAAGGAAAGGTGAATTTATGAAAATTAAACGCATTCTGTCTGCAGTTTGTGCAGCAGCATTAGCTTTAACAAGTATAACTATAAGTGCATTTGCCGAAGGCGAACAAACACTTAAAGATACCGTTATTTATTCGGGCGAAAGTGTTATTACAAAATCATGGACTCTTGGACCACAGGTTCAGACAGCAAACGGTAACGGCGATTTTGACCCGTCTGATATATCCGAGGGCGGATATTTCACAATTGACTATACCGGTACAGAAGGAGCAGTTTATCTTGCTTTGGCTGAGTGGAATACCGGAACATGGGCTTCTGTAAACGAGCCTGACTCAACTACGGCAACAGAAACAGGCTACAGATCTGTTTTTAATTATAACACTTGTTTGACAGCCTTTGAGTCACAGAAATCCGGATCAATCCGGTTGATGGATATACACGCAATCTGTGCAGGTACAACTAATTCAAGCGGTACAACAACAATTACAAACATCAGTTGGCACGGCTATCCAACAGAAGTAGACCTCGGTGAAAAGGCTACAGTATTGTATAAAGGTTCTCCATCTGCCACATCAAGAGATGCTTGTCTGAAATTTCTCTACACCAAGCACGTTGGCGGAGAATGGGACGCATCACAGATGAATGAGGGCGGCTATTTCTATGCAGAGTATAACGGTGCAAAGGACGGCCTTAATATCTGCTTGCAGAGCCATTCGGGCGGTCCTCGCTGGGCAGCTCTTACACCCGACGAAACAACTCAGCTTGCCGACGGAAGATGGGCTTCAAAGTACAGCTATGATCAGATTGTAAGTAAGTATGGCACAAACTTTGTAAGACTTGACCAGATCCAGGCAAGAACAAATACAAGCGAAAAGGTTGTTCTCAGAAGAATTGCCTATATCGCAGGCGAAGGTGCTCCTGTTGATACAACAGACGGTACATGGGACAGACCTGATACAGGTATTGCATTTATCGGCGACAGTATCGTAGAAAATCCTCGTGTTGACACTGCACATCTTAATGGAATTGACTGGAACGGTATTCTTGGCAGAACTGACTGCGTTAACTATGGTATCGGCGGACAGACTACAAAAGAATGTGCAGCAAGAATCGACGAAATTGCAAAGAAGAATTACGATAAGGTTGTAATGCTTTGCGGTATCAACGATATCGGACGCAACTATACAAACGATCAGATAGCAGCAAACTATCAGTCAATGTTTGATGCTCTTACAACAGCAAATCCTGACGTTCAGATTTTCCTCATGAGTGTTCTTCCTACAACACCTGTATTCTATACACAGGCTCAGAACATGATTATTGATCTTAACTCTGCTTTGAAGAATCTTGCAGAGAAGAATAGCAACGTTGAATTTGTAAACATTCATTCTGCATTCTATAATCCTGCAACAGGTTACTGCAAGGAAGGCATTACATTTGACGGACTTCATCCAAACCTTACAGGATATGCAATGATTGCTGATATTCTTAATCCATATCTCAACGGTTTGAATATGAAAATTTATTATCAGACAAGAAATTATAACAGTGAAATCCGTTTCATTGGTGAAGTTAACATTGACGCAGCTCTGGCAGCAGCTGAAGCCTTTGAAGAAGCTTTCGTTGCAAAGAGTGACGACATAAACAACTTCCAGTCAGCTTACGGCAAAAAGGTTGTTACTAAGGCATACAAGTCATTGATTGCTAACGGTAAAAAAATCACTGCTGCTGAAGGCAAATGCTATTTGATTTCAACTGTTCTTGCCGGCATTGAAGAAGGCGACAAGGTTAAGGGCGAATTCACTATTGACGGAACAAGCGTTACAAGAGAAGTTAAATTTGGCCCAAGCTCAACAGGAACAGGCTCAAGAGTACTCTGGGAAGGTTCAGGTGATACAGGATCATTTGCAAACAATATTGACATCGGCGTAGCAAATATCCCTGATGCAGTAGCAGGTGGCGTACTTACAATTGAGTATACAAGCACTTCTTCAAGAGGAAGATCAAAGCTCCAGGTTATTACTTCACAAAATCCTTGGACAGTTTTGAGCGGAGTAGATGGAGTTAGTGTATCAGGCGGAAAGTATGATATTACCCTTACAGCTGAACAGGCTCAGCAGTTAGTTGACGCAACTTCAATCCTTATCGGCGGTCAGGCTGCTATTATCACAAAGGTTTCATACACAGCTCCGGAAGACGTTGTTCCTCCTGAGTTGCCTGAAATGCCTGAACTTGATCCAATTCCTGAAGGTGCAACTCTTCTTTGGGAAGGTGCAGGCGATGTAGGTAAATGGGGTGAAGCTGTTAAATTTGAAGGCTTCACTAACGTTCCTGGCGCAGCAGCAGGTGGCAAATTGGTATTTGACTATTTCGCAACAGGTACTGAAACTCAGCTTGCACCTGCAGTACAGATCGGTGATGCTCTCACATGGACTCAGATTCCTAATCCAAACGGCAACACATGGTTTGACGCAACAAACAATAAACTTGTAATTACTCTAAATGAAGAACAAGCTGACCTTTATGCTAATTCAAGACAGGCTTGGGTTAGCGGTAAGAACGCTATCGTAAGAAGAGTATACTATGCTCCGACAGACGTTGTAGTGGATGATTCAAGCAGTGAAGCAGGCGGAGACATTAATCCACCAACAGATGGAACTCTTCTTTGGGAAAAGACTAACCAAAAGACTGGTAACTCAGCTTCTTTAGACTGGACTATCGGTGATGTCAGCGGTTATGAAAAGATTGTTGCTTATGCAACTTTTGAAGGTAACCTTATGACAAGTTCTGCCGGTGGCACAAGAGTTACTATGACAGCCAGAAGCGCAAGCGCAAAGGTAGCAGACGTAGGAACTTATTTATTCTCAAAAGGCACTTCAGCAGTTATTGCTGAAATTCCGGCCAGCACACTTAATGGATATGTAAACGATGGTGCTAAATCGATCAGATTTGCACTCGCCGGTGCTGATACAGCATCTGAACATATTCTGACAATTAAAGTATACGGTGT
>JAUNJM010000028.1 GCA_030533265.1 Ruminococcus sp.
TTGCCGTGCCGGTATTCATATAGCCCTGTGTGATTGAGAATAGTATCGCATTTGCCCCAAAATATCGAAGAAAAGTATTCTATAATGAATACAAAATAGAGATAGGAAAAATATTAAGAGAATTATATAATTGGAAGGGAGTAAATATAATAGAGGCAGAAGTATGCCCAGACCATATACATATGTTGGTTGAAATACCACCAAAGCAAAGTGTTGCCGGATTTGTGGGATTTATAAAAGGAAAAAGCAGCTTAATAATACATCAAAGGCACGGAAATTTAAAATACAAATATGGAAATAGAAGTTTTTGGTGTAGAGGATATTATGTAGATACAG
Source organism: Ruminococcus sp. (assembly GCA_030533265.1). GTDB lineage: Bacteria > Bacillota > Clostridia > Oscillospirales > Ruminococcaceae > FB2012. Next base: position 337 of record JAUNJM010000028.1, read on the forward strand.
CAGGAAAAAATACAAAGCGAATAGCAGAGTATATAAAGAATCAGTTAAAAGAAGATATGATGTATGATCAAATGAGCTTTAGAGACTATGGTAACCCGTTTACGGGTAGCAAGTAAGGAGGATACGCAAGCGTCAGACCATCATGCACCTTTGAGGTGCTGCTAACAACAGAGGGCTTTGCCCGCATATGAAAAACCCCCGGCTATGCCGGGGGATATTTATTTTATTTGTGTTCACCTGTAATTGAGAAAATCACCCATTCAGCAATGTTTTCTGCATGGTCACCGATACGCTCAAAATACTTTGCAATCATAAGCATATCCACAAGGGATTCAGCATTCCCAGTTCCAGTTTTAACAGCTTTAATAAGCTGTTTTTTTGCCTGCAGGAACAGCTCATCCATTGATTTTTCTAATGCAATAACCGAATAAGAAATATCAAGATCCTTTTTTACAAATGAATCTACGCTGTCAATAACCATATGCACAGCAGTTTCAGCCATGTCAGTAATATACACCTGTGTCTGCAAGTCGGCATCTTTAACATATTCTGCAATTTCGGCAATATCTTCTGCCTGGTCACCAATACGTTCCATGTCTGAAATCATTTTTAATGCTGCTGTTATAAGTCTGAAATCCGTTGCAACAGGCTGCTGATGAACAAGAAGTTTCATGCAAAGTGATTCAATATCACGTTCTTTTTGATCTATCTGCTTTTCTGTTTCAAACGCAGATTCTTTTAGTTTAGAAGTTCCTTCTGTAAGACATTTTACAGCATAGCTTATTGCTTCTTCGCATAAAGCTCCCATTTTGATAAATTCGGAATTCAGCATATTAAGCTGTTCATCAAATTTGTTTCTCATATCAACCAAACCTTCCTGTTATGTAATCTTCTGTACGCTTGTCGCTTGGAGTGGAAAACATTTTGTCTGTATCACCAAATTCAATTACTTCACCAAGAAGAAAGAATGCAGTTTTATCAGCAATTCTTGCTGCCTGCTGCATATTGTGTGTAACAATGATAATAGTATATTTTTCACGCAGTTCAATAGCTAAATCTTCAATTTTTGATGTGGAAATCGGGTCGAGTGCAGAAGTAGGCTCATCCATAAGAAGAATTTCAGGTTCAACTGCCAATGCTCTTGCGATACACAATCTCTGCTGCTGACCACCACTCATTCCCAAGGCACTCTTTTTCAGCTTGTCTTTGCATTCATCCCAAATTGCTGCTTTTTTCAATGATATTTCCACAATTTCGTCAAGCTTTACCTTTGATTTTATACCATGAATTCTCGGACCGTAAGCAATGTTGTCATAAATGCTCATTGGGAACGGATTTGGTTTCTGAAACACCATTCCCACACGTTTACGGAGCATATTCACATCATAGTTCCTGTAGATGTTTTCACCGCCGAGAGTAATTTCGCCCTCAATTTTACAGCCTTCCACAAGGTCGTTCATACGATTCAAAGACTTGAGAAATGTTGACTTTCCACAGCCTGATGGTCCTATCATAGCAGTAATTTGTTTTTCGGGCAATGATAGATTTAAATTTTTAAGGGCATGAAAGTTTCCATACCAAAGATTCATATTTTTTGCTTTGATAATATCCATATCAAACACCTTTCTTAAATATCTTTGCGGTAAGTTTTGCTGAAAGATTGATAATAAGCGTAAGAATCAGCAGAATTGCCGAAATTGCAAAGGCAGTATCAAATTCTCCACGTTCCTTTGCATACATATACAGCGAAACTGTAAGCGTAGAGCCTGAGTTGTTCGGAGTAATTGCATCAACAATTCCAAGCATTTCATTTGCCATTCCTGCTGTAAAAAGAAGTGCGGCACTTTCACCGACAATTCGACCTACTGCAAGAATACAGCCTGTGAGAATCCCGTCAACAGCTGATGGAAGAACTGCTGTGCGTATCATATACCATTTTCCTGCACCGAGTGCAAGGCCTCCTTCACGATAGCTGTTCGGTACATTTTTCAGGCTCTCCTGCGTGGTACGTATAATTGTCGGAAGTGTCATGATTACAAGTGTGAGAGAACCTGCAAGAAGACTTGTTCCCAGCGAGCAGAATTGTACAAAAATCAGCATTCCCACAAGTCCATAAATGATTGACGGAATACCTGCAAGGGTTTCTGTTGCAAGTTCAATCAGACGTACTGCTTTTTTGTTTTTTGCGTATTCATTGAGATAAATAGCAGAGCCAACGCCAAGTGGCAATACAACTAACAGCGTCATCAGAATAATATAAAGTGTATTTAGTATATTTGGTAAAATGCCTGTTGTGCCGTTTATAAGGCTTGGTTTAGTTGTCAGCATTTCTTTTGTTATATGTGGAAACCCTTTATACAGAATATATAATACAAGTCCGAACAACAGAAGAGATATAACTCCTACAGACGACCATATCAGGGCGTTAATCAAAGAGATTTTCAGTTTTCTGCTTTTTGATATTGATTTGGTCATTATTTTTTCTCCCTTTTAACCACAAGATTCAGCACAAGATTAATTGCAAGAATGAACACGAAAAGCACAAGTGCAACAGAAAATAAAGCCTGTCGATGTAATCCCGATGAATAAGACATTTCACTTGCTACAGCAGTTGTAAGAAAACGCACACTGCCAAAAAGCTTTGGCATATTTGCAACATTTCCTGCTACCATCATAACAGCCATAGCTTCACCGATTGCTCTGCCGATTCCAAGCACAACAGATGCGAGAATACCACTTTTAGCAGATGGGAGAATAACTTTAAAAATCGTTTCTGTCTTTGTTGCTCCAAGAGCAAGTGAAGCTTCTTCGTATTCCTTTGGCACTGAACAAATTGCTGTTTCTGAAACTGATATTACTGACGGAAGAATCATAACAGCAAGTACGATAATAGCTGAAAACAGATTTGCTCCGTCAGGAAGATTGAATATCTTTCTGACTGTTGGAACAATCAAAGCCATTCCCACAAGTCCATAAACAACTGATGGGATACCTGCCATAAGGTTAACTGCGTTGCTTACAAATGCAGAAATTCTTTTTCCTGCCACCTTTGCGAGGAATACTGCACATAGAATACCAATTGGAACACCTATAAGAATTGCTCCGAATGTTCCAAATATGGAAGAAAGAATGAAGGGAAGTATACCAAACTCAACATTCTTTGCAGTAGGAGTCCATTTTGAACCAAAAATAAATTTAAAGAAACCGATTTCTGTAATTGCAGGAGTTCCTGAAAATATAAGAAACAATGTGATAATCAAAACAAATCCAACTGCAATAAATCCACATACTGTAAAAGTCATGCTCATGGATTTTTCAATTATATTGGCAATATGATTCCTATTACTTTTCAACAGGAACTGCACCTGCCTTTATGATATATTCGTCAGCCTTACTGCTTAAACAGAAGTCATAAAAGTCTTTTGCTGAACCTTTCAGAGCTTTGTCTTTCTTTGTTACAAGAATGAAGTTACGCTGGATTTTATAGCTTCCGTTCAAAATTGTATCATTTGTTGGATATACTCCCTCTACGCTTACAGGTATTACAGAATCGCTGACAGATGCAAGTGATGCATAGCCGATTGCATTAGGGTTTGATGAAACAGTTTGTACAACGTCACCTGTTGATGTTAGCTCCTGTGCGTATTTGCAGTTATCAGCAGTTCCTGTTACGGATTCAAAGCCGTCTCTTGTACCTGATGCAGCTTCACGTCCGATACATACAATCGGAGAATCAGACCCACCGAGTTCATTCCAGTTGGTAATTTCACCTGTATAGATTTGTGCGATTTCATTAACAGTAAGGTCTGTTACCGTATTTGAAGTATTTACAATTACAGCAATACCGTCAATAGCAACGATTTCAGCGTTAAGGTCTTTTGCTTCTTCCTCTTTGAGATTTCTGCTTGAAAGACCAATGTCACAGCGACCTTCCTGTACAGACTGAATTCCTGAACCTGAACCTGTAGGATTATATGTTACTTTTACGTCTGAGTTTTCATCCATATATGCCTCGCTGAGATAACCGATTACTTTTTCCATTGATGTAGAACCGTCAGTTGATACGCTCTTTTCAACCTTATTGCCACAGCTTGCCATAGCTGCTGCAAAAACTACTGCAAGTGTTGCACTAATTATTCTTGATGTTTTCATAATATTTTCCTTTCAGATATATATTTTTTCTTTGCTTGCCGGCATTATTATTTTATCATGCTGTCTGTAAAGTACGATACCATAAATACGTAAATATTATGTAAGCTGATTATCTAAGGATACATTTTTGTATTCATAAAAAAACAACTCAATGCAAGTTATTGCATCAAGTTGTTTTGTTTAGCTTAATATTATTTTGGAAATATAACTTTAATCGTTGTTCCTGAACCGATTATACTATGCACACTTAGCTGTGCGTTATGCAGAGAGGCAACATGTTTTACAATAGAAAGTCCAAGGCCTGTGCCACCAACAGATTTGGAATGACTTTTATCCACACGATAGAAACGCTCAAAAATTCTGTCCTGATGTTCAGGAAGAATGCCTATTCCCGTATCACTAACCGATAGCTCAACTGTTTTTTCTGAGTTTATAATCTCTATGGTTACACTTCCTCCCTTCTTATTATACTTTATTGCATTATCACATAGATTATAAATAATGCCATAAATAAGCTGTGGTATTGCAAAAAGAGTAGTGCTTTCTCCGACTATATCAAGTGTAACATCTGCTGATTTGGCTGTATTTGAAAGGCTTTTAACAACATCATTGGCAATACTGAATATATCAGTAACTTCCTTTTTCATATCTGATGCACCTTCATCAAGATGTGAAAGCCTTATAATATCATCTACAAGTGAAATCATTCTTTGTGTTTCATTATAAATTTGTTCTGAGAACTTTGGAATATCTTCATCCTTTACGATACCATTTTTCATAATTTCAGCACATCCTGAAATGGTATGCAAAGGAGTTTTCAATTCGTGAGACACATTTGCAGTAAATTCTCTACGCATCTGTTCTGCTTTTTCTTTTTCTGTTATATCAAAGGCAAGAAGAACAATTCCTGCAACTTCATCATTAGAGATAACAGGAGTTGCGTTAAGCTGGTATTCTCCACTTTCAAAGTGTATTTTCAGTTCAGATGCAATTTTCTCAGATGCGTCACTAATCAACTTTTGAACAGAATAACTATGATTCAGTGTCAGAAAATTCTGTCCTGAATAATAATTGTCAGAAACAAAAAGTTTTTTAGCTGCATTGTTAATACTTATTATTTCGGAATTCTTATTCAACAATATTATTCCTTCATTCATTTCAGAAGTAACTGCTTCAAATTCAAGTTGCTTTTTTGTTAGTTCAAGATTTTGCATCTTAATCTGTTTCTGCTGTCTGTCAATTCTTTTCAGAAGTGGTGCAAGTTCATCATATCCGTCATTGCTTAATGGGACATCAAGATTAAGCTCATTTAGTGGCTTGACAATAGACTTTGAAAGTCTTGATGCAAGAACAATTGAAAGAATTACCGCAATGATAATTATGATAATAATTGGCTGTGCCATACCAATTAAAAGCTTCAAAACTGTATTCTGAGCAATAGAAAGACGAATGACTGTTCCGTCTGAAAGAAGCTGTGCAGAATAAAGAGAACGCTCCATTATAGTATTAGAATATCTTGAGCTTTCACCATATCCTGATTCAAATGCTTCCTTTATTTCCTCACGTTCAAGGTGATTTTCCATTTCAGAGGAGTTTTTATCGCTGTCATATATGACATTTCCGTTTTTGTCAATCCATGTTATACGATAGTCATCAATGTCAAGTCCATCAAGATAAGACATGCCATTTTGTGATACGCCCTGAACAGCAAGTCCGGTCTGCATTTTAAGTTGGCTATGCTGAACTCCTGTAAAGTAGTTGTAAATTACACACATAAAAAGTGCAATAGATGCGATAAATACGCTGATTGCAACAACACATGTGGAGTGAAAAATTCTTTTTGTCATTCAATTTCCTCCATTCTATATCCAACACCACGAACAGTTCGGATGTATTTAGCACAGTTTCCAAGCTTTGAACGGAGTGTGCCTATATGAACGTCAACAGTTCTTGTTTCTCCTAAAAAATCTGAACCCCAAAGATTATCTAAAAGCTGTTCTCTCGAAAAAGCTGTGTCGATGTTCGTCATAAAAGTATGAAGCAGTTCATATTCCTTAAAAGTCAATTCGATTCGTTTTCCTGATACAGTAACAATATGCTTAGCTGTATCCATTTCAAGCTGTCCGATTTTTATAACTGCACTGCTGATTTTTCGTTGAGTACGTCTTAAAATAGCTTTCACCCTGCTTACCATTTCCATCATTCCAAAAGGCTTTGCAAGATAATCGTCTGCACCAAGGTCAAGACCTATAACCTTATCATATTCTGTACCTTTGGCTGATGCTATAATAATTGGGATGTCTGCAGTATTACTGTTGCTGCGAAGCTTTTTCAGTATGGTGATTCCGTCATCACCAGGAAGCATTATATCAAGAATAATAAGCTTTGGAATTGAAATTTTCAATGCTTCGTCAAGCTCTTTTCCATCATTAAATCCTTGAACCTCAAATCCTGTTGAATTTAAGGTGTATATCATAAGGTCACGAATTGCTTTATCATCTTCAACGCAATATATCATATTAACCTCCTATTATAAAATAATCTTTCTCAATATTATTCTACAAAACTTTCTTAAACTTTGCAATCATAGTTTTGTAAAATGCTTGTAAATTTGCAACAAGCTTATGCAAGAGCATATTCAATCTAAGAAAGCGTAAATCTGTGAAAAAGCAGATAGCCAATATAAAGGAAGCTCTTGCTGTTCTTGATTTCAAGAAGTGGTATTATGAAACCGCAAAAGCGCATGAAACAACAGATATTCCGATGAATATGCCACTTGAGAAATTACCCAAGGAATACCTGGATGTGCGAAAAAAATTAAGAGATGAATAAATCAAATTACGTAAAAAAACAGGCGCACGGTTTTGAACCGTGTGCCTGTCTGCATAATCCGCTGTATTAAGTTTTATATGGTGTTTGTGAATACTTCTGTATCACTATACATCTAATTGCAGTGCGGTTTAATTTTATTAATTCAATTATCCAAGAACGATAGTAACGTTTGTCTGGTCTGTCATCTTGCATTCGCAAAGGAAGTTGCCTTCGATTGTTTCGCCATTGACAACCATTGACTTAACACCGCTCTGAACGTGATTAGGGTTCTGAATGTCGATTGACAAGTGCTTGCCACGGAAGTTCTTTTCAATCTTGAAGCCGTCCCAGCTTGCAGGAATAGCCGGATCAATAACAAGCCCCTTAGCATTTGGACGCATACCACAGATACCTTCGATGCAACCGACCATTACTGTTGATCCTGTACCTGTGAGCCAATGAACGTCCCTCAAATGGTGAACGTGTAGACTCTGTGAACTGACCATGAACGTATGGCTCAAGAATTCTTATCTCAGCCTTATCATTAAGTGATGCAGGTGAAGATTCGAGGAAATACTCAAATGCTCTGTCACCATGTCCGAGAAGTGATTCAGCAAGAATTGCCCAACCCTGTGACTGTGAGAAGATACCACCATTTTCCTTTGTATCAGGATTGAAGATGTGCATGATAGCACCATCAAAGAAGTGATCAACGTAAGGTGGTTCAAGGAGCTTAACACCATAAGGTGTGTTAAGAATCTTATGAACGCTTTCCATTGAAGTCTCAGCCTGATCCTTTGTTGCAAAGCCTGAAATTACGCCCCAGCTCTGTGGGTTGAGCCACATTGAAGCCTCAGGATCCTTCTTAGCACCAACAACCTCACCGTTTTCCTTATAACCTCTGATGAATCTGTCTTCATCCCAGCAATCTTCAAGGTTTTTAGCAAGCTCAGCCTGTACCTTGTCGATGTATGCGATGTAATCAGTATCGTTCATGTCCTCAGCAAGTTCCTTGATAACTGTCATAGCATAGTAGAGCTGGAATGCAACGAATGTTGATTCACCCTTCTTACCAAGTCTGAGACAGTCGTTCCAGTCAGCATAAAGACCTGCTGGCATTGCGTGAGCACCGAGTCTGTTCATTGAGAAGTCGATAGCCTTCTTGAGGTGGTTGTAAACAGTATCTTCACCACCGTTAGCATAAGGGATAACCTTATCAAGGAAGTCCTTGTTACCACTTTCACCGATATACTTATAAACTGTTGGGAACAGCCAGAGAGCATCGTCAGCTCTGTAGCATGGATGTCCTGTTTCCTTAGCATAAACTGAGTTTTCATCGTTTTCATCAGGACAGCTCTCGTGACCAGCGTTGTGATTGAACTTAACGAGTGGCAATCCACCACCGTTGTCAACCTGTGCAGAGATCATGAATTCGATCTTTTCTCTTGCAAGCTCAGGATTGATGTGAATAATACCCTGAATATCCTGTACTGTATCACGGTAACCGTAACCATTTCTGAGACCGCAGTATGTAAATGAAGCAGCTCTTGACCAGATGAATGTTATGAAACACTGATATGCGTTCCATACGTTTACCATGTTGTTGAACTCAGCAGATGGTGTTTCAACCTGGAAATTGTTGAGCTGACCATGCCAGTAATCAACGAGCTCCTTGATTTCAGCATCGCACTTGCCCGACTGTTCATATTCTTTCATAATAGCTGTTGCATCAGCATTGTTTCTCTGTCCGAGGAAGTAAGCAACTTCAATAGTTTCTCCAGCCTTGAGAACAATGTCACTCTGGAGTGCACCACAGCTGTTACCGTTATAGCTTAGCACGTTATCGCACTTGCCTGACTCAACAGCAATAGGGTTGCCATATGTTCTGTAAGAACCGATAAAGTTATCAAGATTTCCGTTGTATGCACTTACAGGAGCTCCTACTACACCAAAGAATCTTTCCTTGTGGTTAGAACCTGTTGCATCCTTACCTGAGTTCTGGTTGATGTGCTGAATGATCTTGTCACCTTCAAAGCTTGTGTTACAGATGAACAAAGTATACTGAAGGTTTACCTGATCCTGTTCATAGTTGTTTTCATTTGTGAACTCAGCAAAACCATAGAGTGAAAGATTTCTGTCCTTAGCTGAATTATTAGTGATCTTTGCACTCCATACTTCATAAGTCTTGTTAAGTGGAACATAGTATGTAACTTCTGAATGGATGTCTGCATAATCAGCCTTCATTGTTGTATATGCTGTACCATGGTGACATTCACTCTTATACTGATCCATTGGCTTACCTACTGGCTGCCATGATGTTGACCAGTAATCCTTTGTGTCATTATCACGGATATAGATGTATCTACCAGGAACTGAAATGTTTGTGTTGAAACGATATCTCAGATGTCTGCCGTTAGCACCACTCTTTTCAAAGCTGTAGCCTCCTGCATTGTTTGAGATAATTGCACCATACTCAGGTGACCCGAGATAGTTAGCCCAAGGCGCAGGTGTGTCAGGACGAGTAATAACATACTCTTTGTTTTCCAAGTCAAAATAGCCGTACTTCATATCTTTTCTCCTTATTAAAATATTTGTATTACATAAGCTGTAACTAATTTTACGTTCACATTGCCATGTTTTTAATGTATCATACATTCTCCCCTATGTCAAGGGGTTTTACTAACTTTTACACTTATTGCGAAAACGATTACGAAAGTTTTCTGCATTTGTACTGTTTTCACAAATTTTATTTATCGTTTCACTCTTTTTAGAAAACATCAGATAAACAAGTGCAACGATTATAACAAGGTCATACCACCTTTACAGCTTTAACCATAATGGAGCCTCAATATTACTGTCTCCCAATTTCATAACACTTAACTTCACATTGTTCATCTGACCCGAATTTTTTCTGAGCTGTGCTTGTCCTCGCATATTTCATACCGCACTTCTCCATTACTCTGTAATTATCGTCCAAGGCAAGCCAAAACATATCCCCTTTATCCAAATAGTTCCTCTTTATATCCAACAAATCTTCATTAAGACCGGGGACTCGTCCCAAAGCATTTTTTCCTCCTATATCATAAGTATCATATCATCACGATACTTATTGTCAAATTGAACTGTACGCATTATATCACTTCCAATCACAACTATTATAGTATACAAAGTCAAAAGCTGAAATGATTATAATATTGTCTTTTCAACTCTTGCAATGTTTTATCTCTTATGCTATAATAAATTATGTATTTTATTCTTGTAAGAAACGAGGTAGCAGTATGACACATGAATCAATTCTGGTTCTTGACTTCGGTGGACAGTACAATCAGCTTATTGCAAGACGTGTGCGTGACCTCCATGTTTACGCTGAAATCAAGACATATGAAACTCCCATTGAAGAAATAAAAGCAGGCAATTACAAGGGAATCATTTTCACAGGAGGTCCAAATTCCGTTTATGATATGTCCTCCCCTCACTACACAAAGGAAATACTTGAGCTTGGTATTCCTGTGCTGGGTATTTGCTATGGCTGTCAGCTTATATCATGGATGTGTGACGGCAAGGTCGAGTCATGCACAAAAAGCGAATACGGTAAAATTGAAATAGATGTTACCAAAAAGGACAGCAAGCTTTTCAAGGACGTACCTGAAAACAATGTTGTCTGGATGAGTCACACCGACTACATCAGTGTTGCTCCAGAGGGATTTGAAATAACTTCACATTCCGAGGACTGCCCATGTGCATCAATGGAAAACACTGAAAAGAGCATTTATGCAGTACAGTTCCATCCTGAAGTTACGCACAGTGAATACGGTAATCAGATACTCAGAAACTTTGTTTTTGAGGTATGTGGCTGTAAGGGCGATTGGATTATGGATAACTTTATTGAAACAACTGTCGAAAAACTGCGTAAGCAAATTGGTAACAAGAAAGTCATACTCGGACTCTCAGGAGGAGTAGATTCTTCTGTAGCAGCAGGACTTCTCAGTCGTGCAGTCGGCAAACAGCTCACATGTATATTTGTAGATCAAGGGCTTATGCGTAAGGACGAAGGTGACTTTGTTGAGGAAACATTCACTCGTCTTTTCGACATGAATTTTATAAGAGTAAACTGTCAGAAGCAGTTCCTTGAAAAGCTCAAGGGTATAACTGATCCTGAGCAGAAGAGAAAAACTATCGGCACAGAGTTTTACAACGTATTCTGGGACAAGATAAAGGACGAAGCTGACGGTGGATTTTTTGCACAGGGTACTATTTACCCTGACTGTATTGAGAGTGGCAAGGGTGATGCATCAACCATAAAAACTCATCACAACAAAGTAAAAATGCCTGATGATATAAAATTTGACGGTATTATTGAACCTTTATGTGACCTATTCAAGGACGAGGTAAGAGCTGTTGGTGAAAAACTGGGAATTCCTCACGAGCTTGTATGGCGTCAGCCGTTCCCGGGTCCTGGACTCGGTGTAAGAATCATTGGTGAGATAACTGAAGAAAAGGTAAAGATTCTTCAGGAAGCAGATGCTGTCTTCCGTGACGAAATCACAAAGAGTGGTATTGAATCAGAGCTGAGCCAGTTTTTTGCAGTTCTCCCTGACGTTCAGACCGTTGGAGTTATGGGTGACCACAGGACATATGATCACCTTATTGCAATCAGAGCTATCACTACCGACAACTTCATGACCGCTGACTGGGCAAGAATACCTTATGACATTCTTGCACGCATCTCCAACCGCCTTACAAACGAGGTTGAACACGTCAACAGAGTAGTTTATGATATAACCTCAAAACCTCCTGGAACAGTGGAGTGGGAATAAATCGTAAAGTTTGAAAAACCGCGTAAACAAAGGATTTTCGGCTTGAAAATTCCCGATTTGATAGCAAAATGATAGCAGACTGCAAAACGCATTTACTGTGCGTTCCCTGTGGTTTGCGGGTACAATTAAATTATCTTAATAAATTCTAAAAAGGCATTACTGACTTTTGCAGTCGGTAATGCCTTTTTATGTCTATTAACAAGTGACCTCTCTTTAAATTGTTAAAAACAAAGTTTTTTCTTTATCCTACAATCCAATTCCCATAGTGCCGTTTTATTACTATCGTATTTCAGGAAGTCAATGGCATCTTCATAGCTACACCACTTATATTCGGAATGCTCTTGGGACATAAAAATTTCTTTTCTATCAACCTTAACTCCGAAACAGTATTCAGGTACAACATAGCAATCTTCACCCCATATTGTCCTTGCGTTTTTAAAACAATTTGCAGGTATACTGCTGACGGTATCAAGTTTGATATATTCATTATGGAAAGCAATATTTGCTTCTTCGCTAGCTTCACGCTTAGCTGATAATAAAACTGAATCATCGAAATCTTCGCCGCCGCCGGCAATAAACTGCCATATATCCATATCACTCCTGCGGAAGATGCAGTATTGTACATTACCATTGTCGATGTTATACGGAATTACAAGTATTTGATACTTAGCTCGTGCCATCTTATCATCTCCTATAAACTATGTTTTTTATCATATTTCAGGATAGTTATATCTCCACTTATCATATTCCTCTTTTGAAACTTCGCCGTTTTTCAGCTTTTCAGCCTGTTCTTTCCAAGCGGTGAACATTTCAAACATAGTAATGTAATTTGTACCCATACCCTTGTCCAAGTGCAGGCAAACCTCTCCGCCTAACTCTGTGATTTTAAGACCGTATAAATCTTCAAGGAGAAATAAAGTATGCATTAAGCCGTTATAGCTGTCAATATCGGGCACAGAAAGCGTGTTCTCTCGGATGGGATTGCTTTTATAGGCTACTGGCCTTGTATTTTATGATATTACTTACTTTCTAGAAGCTTTTCAGCTGTTGCAAGCTTAACTGCTGTTACAAACAACTTCATTGCAAGTTCAAGCTCCTCAACCGGTGGGAAACTTGGTGCAATTCTGATATTGCTGTCGTGAGCGTCTTTACCATATGGGAAAGTTGCTCCTGCTCCTGTAAGTACAACCCCTGCTTCCTTGCAAAGCTGGCATACTCTCTTTGCACATCCGTCAATAGTATCGAAGCTTACAAAATAGCCTCCTCTTGGCTTGTGCCATCTACCTATTCCCAATGGTGCAATCTCTCTGTCAAGAGTATCCAGAACCATTTCAAACTTAGGCTGCAGGATTTCTCTGTGCTTATCCATCTGTTTCATAAGTCCGTTGTAATCACCAAAGAACTTAGCGTGTCTGAGCTGGTTTATCTTGTCAAATCCGATAGTCTGCACTGTCATGAGTGACTTGATATAGTCAACGTTTGCCTTTGAAGTTGCCATAACAGCAATTCCACCACCTGCAAATGTGATTTTTGAAGTTGATGCAAACATATATACCATGTCATCATTGCCTGCTTTCTTACACTCATCAAGAATGTTGAGCAGTGTATCAGGTGTGTCTGTAAGATGGTGTATACAATATGCGTTATCCCAGAAAATTCTGAAATCCTTAGCTGCAGGCTTGAGATTTGCAAATCTTTTTACGGTTTCATCAGAATATGTGATACCTGTTGGGTTTGAATACATCGGAACACACCAGATACCCTTGATTGTATCGTCCTCTGCAACGAGCTTTTCAATCATGTCCATATCAGGACCGTCCTCGTTAAGCGGAATCGTTATCATCTCGATACCGAAGCTTTCACAGATAGCAAAATGTCTGTCGTAACCAGGTGCAGGACAAAGCCACTTGATCTTCTCATAGTCCTTCCAAGGCTTCTGTACACCATCTACACCAAAGATTATGCACTTTGCAATTGTATCATACATTATATTAAGGCTTGAATTACCACACACAATAATTTCATCATTGCTTACACCAAGCATCTGTGAAAAAATGTTTTTAGCGTCGATAATTCCGTCAAGTCCGCCATAGTTACGGCAGTCTGTTCCATCTGATGCCTTATAATCAGCATCATAGCTGTTAACGGCTGCAAGCATTTTCATTGCAAGATCAAGCTGTGATGATGAAGGCTTTCCTCTTGCCATGTTAAGACTAAGCCCCTGATTTTTAAAATCATCATATTCTTTCTGAACGTCATTTTTAAAAGCGATAAGCTGATCCTTGTTCATTTCTGTAAGCAACATAAATTTCCCTCCAAGATATTATAATATTAAAAATACACAAACATTATTGTATACCTTTTTCAGCTTTTTTGCAAGTTGTTTTTGCGATTCCTGCAAAAAATCATTATTTTACACTAACAACCACCTGTAATCCACCATATTATTGACATTTTTCATAACTGATTCTGCATATCTCCTTACAGTTTCCCCAAAAAATCTTCTATCCAGACTTTTGTACTATTTATGTGTTAATATAATATCACAGGGAAAGCATATTACAAAAGAAAGGACACATGAGAAATGGAAGGTATCATCTTTTCAACATTTGCAACTATATTTGTCTGGAGCATTAAAGAGCTTTTTGATAACGTTTGCAAAAAACAAAAAAGAAAAAAGCTCCGTCTGCTTAAAGCCAGATAAGAATAAGACGCATATTTTTTGTTTTTTTGTCTTGACTTGGCGCTGTTATTTCAGTATAATAAATACAATAAAACAATGGAGGTGCGTAAACAATGAAATCACTTGAATCAGTAAAAAATCTGTATGAAAAATCTGATGAAATGATAATTGTTACAGATACAGATCTGTCTGTTATATGGAAAAGCAACAGCTCTCTTCCTGATTTTATTCCCCTTTCTGCGTTTATGCAAGAATTCGGAAACGCTCCTTCAATGCCGACAAGTTCAAGCAAAATTCTTCATTACATTGACGGTCGCTCAGTGAAAGTCATTCCCCTTTTTGACGATGATTCAATAGAAGGATATATGATGACATTCTTTGATGCCGATGAAATTGAAACTCTCTCGGACAGGTCATCACTCCTGCACCACAAACAAAATTCAATCGGAAATATCCGTCTTGCAATATCACCATTCATTGCACAGATCGACAATCTCAGACGTAAGAATAATTCAAAACAGCTTGATACACTTTATAAAAGCATTTCTTCAGGTATCCTGAATATGCTTTCCTCAACTGTTAATTCCACAGAACTTACAAAATACTATAGTGGCGAATTTTCAACCGAGCTTCTGAACATTTCAAATTGTCTTGACCAAACAGCAGCGAACTGTCGTCAAACGCTTAATGATAAGGATTTTGAATTTTCAGCGGATATTGAACCGATGATTTTTATGAATATGAATTATGAGCGACTTGAAAATGCAGTGGCAAATCTGCTCATAAACGGATATATGTATTGTGATGCACCACATAAAAAGCTTTCGTTAAAGCTTTATAAGCTTGACAACCGAATATTTATCGAGGTTTTCGACAACGGGCAATCTGCTGATATTACTCTTTTGAAAGAAGCTTTGCGTCCATTCCGCCCGTTCCAAAAATTCGGGAAAGGCGAGATGCTCGGGCTTTCTGTTGTGCAAAAATTCGCTGAGCATTTTAACGGAGAACTTTATTTCATCAAAAATGATGACGGTCTTACCGTAAGCCTTTCATTCTCTGCCGAAATATCAGAGGCTCCCAAAAGCTTCAGACTCGTAAAAAATCCTCCTGTTTTCGGAGGCTTTGAACCTGTTTTCTGTATCCTCGCAAAAGGTACAGTGGATAACTGATAACAAACAAGGACAACGGTTTTCTTCTCCGTTGTCCTTTGATTTTTAAGAAACTTTAAGATTTATCGTGTATCATAATAAACAGTATCGAGAAATAGTGGAACACTGTTCCTGCAATGGTAAACAGATGCCAGATCGAATGAAAATATTTTATTCTTTTTATTGCATAAAACACTATTCCCGCTGTATAAAAAACTCCCCCTATCAGAAGGAAAATCAGTGAGATTTCCGTCACGTTTTCAAGCATAGGTTTAATTGCAAATACTACCGCCCAGCCCATTAAAACATAGCACACAAGTGAGATTTTTTTATATTTTTCAAGATTTATTGAATTAAACACTATCCCAAGAATCGCTGCTCCCCAAACAACTCCAAAAAGCACCCAGCCTATCACTCCCCGAAGTGATACAAGCGTTATAGGTGTATACGTTCCTGCTATCAGAAAAAATATGGTGTTGTGATCCATTATCCTGAAAAACTTTTTGGCTTTTTTATTCGTTATCGCATGATAAAGCGTTGACATTGTATATAAAATTATCATACTTGCGCCATAAATCGCTGAGCTGACTACTCCCCATGCATTTGAATATATTACAGCAAAAACAATAAGCACAACCGTTCCTGCTATCGCAAGAAGTCCTCCTGTACCGTGAGTTACCGAGTTGAATATTTCCTCTCCGAGTGTATATCGCTTTGCAGTGTTCTGTACATTTTCTTTTTGCATTGCTATCCACCCTCCTGTTTTTATAATATCACTGCTATATCAAAAAGTCAACCATATCGCACTAATTTATCAGTGAGTTTTCACATATTATACATAAATATGTGGTAAACTATAGATAATTGGATTTTGTCTATGTTTTTAAGGAAAGGAATGAAAATTTATGCCTAAGATTTTAGTTGTTGATGACGAGCTTCGTATCCGTGAAATAATCAGAGAATATGCTGAGTTCAACGGTTTTCAGGTAGTTCAGGCTGAGGACGGCATGGAAGCCGTAGAAAAGGTCAGAAACGAGAATTTTGACCTGATTGTTATGGACATTATGATGCCGAAACTTGATGGCTATTCCGCTTGCAAGGAGATAAAAAAAATCAAAGAAATTCCTGTTATCATGCTTTCTGCACGAGGAGAAGAATATGACAAGCTGTTCGGTTTTGAAATCGGTGTTGATGATTATGTTGTAAAACCGTTCTCTCCAAAAGAGCTCATGGCAAGGATTCGTGCAGTTATAAACAGAGTCAATGCTTCAAAAAAAGCTGAGGAGATTGTGACTTATCAGACTCTTGTTATAAACTTTACTGCTCGTGAAGTTACCATCGACGGTGAAAAAATCGCAATGACTCCAAAAGAATACGACCTACTCTTTTACATGGTCAAAAACATGAACATTGCTCTTTCGAGAGAAAAGCTCCTTGAAGAAGTATGGGGATTTGATTTTTACGGTGACGACAGAACTGTTGACACTCATATCAAAATGCTCCGAAACAGTTTAAGACAGTATCGAAACCTTATCGTCACACTGAGAGGAATGGGTTATAAATTTGAAAAAATACAGTGATAAACTCAGCTTATCACAGAGGTTGAGAAAGAAAATACTCGAAATAAAAGAAAAACGAAGTATTCGTTCTTATGTGTGGATGTATTTCATTATATTCACTGCTTTTATCCTCATACTAATATGGCTTTTTCAATACTTTTTTCTTGCAAGCTACTATCAATCAGCCAAGATAAGGGATATTCAGAAGTCTGCAAAAACCATTGCTTCACAGTATGACAACGATAACATTCAGGACGTTGCGAGAAAGATAGCCTTTGAAAACGGGCTTTGTATACTTGTGAC